>JBBRHI010000018.1:0-13318 GCA_038222995.1 Bacteroidia bacterium
AGGATCGAACTCATACCATTTGGCAGCAAAGTTTGGCCGTGAACCCCTGTGGTGATGGTTATTTTGAAACAACTCCCCCATCATTAAAAAATCAAGCCAAAATGTATTTTTCGATTTATCTCCTTCATCAAAATTACGGTAACCGTATTTATGCCCTGCCCAGTTAACAATGGCGCCGTGTATAGGGCCCATCAGGTAATGAATAGGCAGGAGTAAAAACATCCACCAATGCGTTGCAAATACAGCGTAAAACGCCGTGTAGGCTATCCCGAAACCGATCCGGGTATACCAACTGTCGGCTATACGGTCAATGGCAGGATACTCCGGGAAGTTACGATCAAATTTTTCATCAATTACAACCCGTTTATTCAACACATCATTGTATATTTTTTTGGTGTGCATCATCATCGTAAATACTTCTTTAAAGAAATGCGGTGTATGAGGGTCTTGCTCTGTATCGCTGTAAGCGTGGTGCATACGGTGCAGTATAGCATATGCGCGCGGGTTTAAGTAAGAAGAGCCCTGCGTTACCCAGGCAAAAATATAAAAGAATTTCTCCCAGAATTTGTTCATGGTAAACATTTTATGGGCACCGTAACGGTGCAGGAAAAAGGTTTGTCCGAATAAGGAGAGATACCAGTGTAATATTAAGAAGATAAGAATGATCATTGTCAGTACTTTAAGGTGTAAAGATGCATATAATAAAATTGATTTTTACTCTATAAATGATTAACGCCGGTTGTCCTTAATAGTTTTAAGTTTGTGTTATATTAAGTGTTAAATTTATTTACAAACACTCTTAACAAACGGTTCTAACTAAAAAACCCTTTGCAGGCAAAGGGTTCTCTATCATTATTTTTATATTTATTAAAGCTGTTATCCGTTTAATGCTTCAGCTCCCGCAACAATTTCAAGGATTTCTGTAGTAATAGCTGTTTGACGTGCTTTGTTATAGCTGATCTTAAGATCGCGTAACATGTCTTTGGCATTATCTGTTGCCTTGTGCATAGCAGTCATACGAGCACCATGCTCCGAAGCGTGAGAATCTAATAAAGCTTTGTAAAATTGTGTTTTTAAAGACCGTGGGATTAAATCGCTTACAATAAATTCTTTACTCGGTTCAAAGATATAATCGGTTGTATTGGTTGAGCCGGGTGTAGTTGTAGCAACCACGGGTAATAATTGCTCAGCTTGCACAATTTGTACCGCCGCATTTTTAAACTGATTGTAAACCAATACAATTTTATCGAATTGCTTGTTTACAAATGTTCCCATTATTTTTTCGGCAATAGGGGCTACGGTATCGTAAGTTAATTTATCAAATACTTCGTTTAAGCCATGAGGTAAGTCTGTGCCGTGTATATTATAATCGGTACGTTTAAAGGCATCATTTGCTTTTTTACCGATCGTAATTACGGAAACGCTTTGGCCTGCATACTCATTTTTAATTAAGCTCCATGCTTTTTTAATAACATTGGCATTAAAGCCTCCCGCCAAACCACGGTTCGAAGAAATAACCACTAACAGTATATGTTTTGGGGCACCTGCTCGCGCATACATATTTTCAGAATTATCTAAGCTTGAGCTTACATTTTGCAGAATTTCCTGAAGCTTATTGGCGTATGGACGCATTTGAGTAATAGCATCCTGCGCACGTTTCAGCTTTGCAGCACTCACCATTTTCATGGCGCTTGTGATTTGCATGGTTGATCCAACGGATACGATTCTATTTCTTACTTCTTTTAAATTTGGCATCTCTGTTCAATTTTTGAGTTAAAGAGCTGTTGAATGAAAGAGTTAATCAACAACTCAACAATTCTCGAACTATTATTTAGCGTATTTAGCGGTTAATTCTTTTGCGGTTGCTTCTAATATACCGGTAATCGAATCATCAAATTTACCTGCTTTTAAAGCATCAAGCGTATCTTTATGCTTACGCTCACACACATCTAAAAATTCTTTTTCAAACTCTTTTACTTTATTTACAGGCACTGCACGTAATAAATTTTTAGTCCCTAAATAAATAATAGCAATTTGTTGCTCTACACGGAAAGGGGTAGCATTAGCTTGTTTCAAGATCTCCACGTTACGTGCACCTTTATCCAGTACCGATTTTGTAGCAGCATCTAAATCAGAACCGAACTTAGCAAACGCTTCTAATTCGCGGTACTGAGCCTGGTCTAATTTTAAAGTCCCCGCTACTTTTTTCATGGATTTAATTTGAGCGTTACCACCCACACGCGATACAGAAATACCTACGTTAATGGCAGGACGAATACCCGAGTTAAATAAATTAGACTCTAAGAAGATTTGTCCGTCGGTAATAGAAATTACGTTTGTAGGAATATATGCAGAAACGTCGCCCGCTTGAGTTTCAATAATAGGTAATGCCGTTAATGAACCGCCGCCTTTTACAATCGGCCTTAATGATTCAGGTAAATCGTTCATGTTACGAGCGATTTCATCAGAAGCATTAATTTTTGCGGCACGCTCCAATAATCTACTGTGAAGATAGAACACGTCACCCGGATACGCTTCACGTCCCGGTGGACGACGTAATAATAAAGATACCTCACGGTACGCTACTGCTTGTTTCGATAAATCATCATACACAATTAAAGCAGGACGACCGGTGTCTCTGAAAAATTCACCTACCGCAGCACCTGCAAACGGAGCGTAAAACTGCATAGGTGCAGGATCAGAAGCGTTAGCAGCCACTACAACCGTATAAGCCATGGCGCCGTTCTCTTCTAAAGTACGAACCACGTTAGCTACCGTAGACCCTTTTTGGCCTATAGCAACATAAATACAGTATACAGGTTTGCCTGCATCATAAAATTCTTTTTGATTGATGATCGTATCTAATGCAACGGTTGTTTTACCGATCTGGCGGTCACCGATGATCAGCTCACGTTGTCCGCGACCGATAGGGATCATTGAATCTACCGCTTTAATACCGGTTTGTAAAGGCTCAGTAACAGGCTGACGGTAAATTACACCCGGGGCTTTACGCTCCAAAGGTAATTCGTAAGTAGTTCCTGTAATAGGGCCTTTACCGTCAATAGGTTTCCCTAATGTATCGATTACACGGCCCAACATACCTTCGCCTACATTGATAGAAGCAATACGGCCCGTGCGTTTTACGGAAGAACCCTCGCTTATGCCGGTACTTGCGCCTAATAATACGGCACCTACGTTATCTTCTTCCAGGTTTAATACAATTCCTTGTAAACCTGTTTCAAATTCAATTAACTCACCTGACTGTACTTTTGATAACCCGTAAATGCGGGCAATACCATCACCTACCTGTAATACGGATCCAACTTCTTCCAGTTCAGCTTCAGATTTAAAGCCTGATAATTGTTGTCTTAAAATTGCAGATACTTCTGCGGGTTTTACTTCTGCCATTATATATGGTTTTTGTTTTTATAAATTCCTTGTTAAATTAAAAGTTACCAAAGCTTCCAACGAACTTACCGTTGGTTATTGTTTTCATGGCTCCGGCAGAATTATACACTTTACATGAAAAAGTAATGTAAGTATCAATATATAAATACCCTTGTTGATCATCTTTTGTTTGTACAATATTAAAGGTAGAACCCGTTTGGTTGCCTGATCCCATAGATGTGCTCCAACGAACATGGTTATCCCACACCGAAATTTCAATACCGTTTAGGGCATTAACGGAATAAGGAAATGAACCCACCGGAAAATACGCTTTAAAAACAGAGTCGGTTGAATACGTGTGTAATGTGCCTTTTGTAATATTAATATAAACAATGCTGTCTCCATCATCAATGTCCGCATCAAAAGACTTATTGTTGCTTCCGTTTCCGCTCGTACTTGAACCGCTGAAAAAATGCGTGTTATCAACTACATAAGAATGTGAAACACCGTCTAAAGTAAAAGAAGTTTGCGGTGTAGAATTTACATCAACCGTTGTGTTTGTGGGTTGCGCTGTAACATTTGATGAAATTAACACCGGTGTAGGCGTTGATTTTTTACAAGCTGTTACGGCTAATGCAGCAACGGTGATCATTAAAAATAGTTTTTTCATAGCTTTTATTTAGTTATTAATTCAATGCTTTATTGGTTAATTCCTTTTTCAAATTACTTAACTGTCGCGCTACCGATTTATCTAATTGCTTATCGCCTATCTTTAAAATAAATCCGCCGATCAAAGCAGGGTCTTTTTTCTCCACTAATTCAATTTCACCGTTTAATTGCGACTTTACTAACTCCAATGCTTTTTGTTTAGTAGCAGCATCTAGCCCGTTAGCGGAAGTAATGACAGCCGTTAAAATATTTTTATGCGTTCTGTATTGTTCTATAAAAGCATTTGCCATTTCAGGAATGATCGACTCTCTTCTTTTAGAGGTAACGATCGTTAAAAAGCCGGACGTCATTGCATTAAGTTTCCCTTCAAATACAGCTTTAAGAACAGCTATTTTTTTATCGGATTTAATAATGGGGCTATGTAAAAAGTTAATGAAATCTTTAGAGCCTTCGCTTACTTGCTTTACCTGCAGCATGTCTGCATATACTGCATCCAGCTGACCTTTTTCAACTGCAAGGTCAAGTAATGATTTAGCGTATCTTGATGCAACTATCATGGCTAGTTAAGATTTACGTCTTTCATTAAATTAGTAACCAATGCTTTTTGTTTTTCATCGCTTGATAATTCGCTGCGAAGAATTTTTTCGGCGATCTCAATAGATAATGTAGCCACCTGGTTTTTTAATTCGGCAACCGCTGCATTTTTTTCGTTGGTAATTTGTTCGCGGGCAGAGCTCATGATCCTATCGGCTTCTGCTTGTGATTTAGCCTTAGCTTCCGCAATAATCGCTTCTTTTGTATCGCGTGCGTCTTTTAATAAATTATCGCGTTCAGCGCGTGCTTCCGCTAATATTTTTTCGTTGTTCGATTTTAATTCGCGCATATCGTTCAAGGCATTTTCTGCACTTGCTAATGCATCTTCAATTCCTTTTTCACGGGTTTTAATGGCTGCTAGGATAGGCTTCCACGCAAATTTACCTAATAATACCAATAATAAAATAAAGGTGATGGTGGTCCAGAAAATTAAACCAACCGATGGTTCTATTAAACTTGCTAAAATGAATAAGCTCATAGTTTTTTTGTTTTAATGTTTAATGTCAAACGTTTGTTTACTAATAATTTTAAATAACCAAAGCCGATACCAACCGTAGCAGCTTTGGTTAATTTTAAGAAATTACTACGAAATTAAAGCAACTACTACACCGAATAAGGCAACACCTTCTACAAGGGCTGCAGCGATGATCATAGCTGTTTGAATTTTCGAGGTAGCTTCAGGCTGACGTGCAATGGCATCCATTGCATGTCCGCCAATTTGTCCGATACCGATGCCTGCGCCAATTACGGCTAAACCTGCTCCGATTGCTGCGATACTTCCTGTCATTTTTCTTGGGGTTTTATATTAGTTAAACAAAATTTTAAATTAGTGTTTCGTTCCTGCCAACTGCTCATCATCTGTTGTATGCATGCCGTCTTCATTATGATCTGCCACGGCGGAACCAATAAATAAAGCGGTAAGCATGGTAAAAATATAGGCCTGTAAAAAAGCAACCAAACATTCCAATACATCAATAAATAAAGCAAACGCTACCGATACCGGTGCAATGTACAGTGTTTTAAAAATAAAGATCAACCCAATTAATGAGATCACAATAATATGGCCTGCTGCCATGTTTGCGAACAAACGTATCATTAACGCAAACGGCTTGGTAATGATGCCTACAAGTTCAATAGGAATTAATATTATCCAGATCGCTTTAGGCGCATGCGGTAAAAATATATGCGACCAGTAATCTTTATTACCGTTAATGTTTACAATAATTAAGGTGAAAGCTGCCAATACTAAGGTAAACGCAATGTTACCCGTTAAATTAGCGCCGATAGGAATTAAACCGAATACGTTATTAATTAAGATCAGGAAGAAAACGGTTAACAGGTAAGGCACATATTTATCAGAGCCGCGCCCGATATTTCCTTTGGCAATATCATCACGTACAAACACAATTAAAGGCTCAAAAAAGGATTGTTTGCCTCTTGGCGCTGATGTAACACCTTTGGTTTTGTATGCTTTTGCAATAGAGGTAAATAGTAAAAATAACACAACAGCCGATAAAAGCATTTGCGTTACATTTTTTGTGATTGAAAAATCAAGCACAGACGGATTGCTGACTTTTAATTCTCCTTTATCTGTTTTAGTAACGTCCAGGTACATGCCTTCTTCATTAGGACTTGCAGAGGCATAATAAATTTTTTCTTCAAAGTTCACAAAACGCTCCCCATTTTTTTCTACCACTACTTTTCCTTCTACATCATGCTTAAATTCAGAGCTCATAAAACATACAATCCCGTTATTTGATTTTAAGATCACCGGCAAAGCCATTGTTACGGCGTGTTCATGCTCTCCCCAAAAATGCCATGAATGTGAATCTAGAATATGCTCAAATGCCACTGCGGAAATATCCAGCTTCTCTTCAGCGCCTTTTGCATGAGGATCTACTTCGTAAGTACCTTTTCCTTCCTGCACAATTACAGCATCCTCCTGAGGTTCTGAAGCCGATAAAGGGGCTGAAATCGTTAAAAACAGGGCAATAATTGCCAAACAAACACCCGAAAACTTCCTGAATATATTGATTTTATTAGTCATTACGTAAAAATAGTAGTGTAAGCTTTAAAATTCGGGTGCAAATGTATGTAAAAAATGCTAAAACGGAAAGTTTTTTTTGAGTTTTAGACGAACAGCAACTAAAAAAATTAGCCCGTCTTAAAGCCTTCATTTATTTAACAAATCAAAGCAATTCCCGTTTAAGAAAAACAAAAAAATAAAGGCGGTTAATACGCTTACCGGTAGTATCGTATTGAGAATATTAAACGAGGTTCAATGCTGCTCCTGTCTTCTAAAACACTACATAATCCTGGGGATTTAATGCAAAGCCGTTATACCAGATCTCGAAGTGCAAATGCGGCCCGTTGCTATGCTCGCCCGTATTTCCTATAATAGATATAGGCTCGCCGGCACGAACATAATCGCCCGTTTTTTTTATAATGCCCGAATTATGCTTGTACACGCTTGTTAAATTATTGGCGTGCTGAATCTGGATCACATACCCGTCATCCGATGTAAATCCCGAAAATATAACCGTACCGTCTAAGGTAGCTTTCACCGGCTCGTTTTCTTTGGCCACAATATCCACTCCAAAATGCCGGTCGTGCAGGTTATAGGAGGTGGTGATAATTCCTTTAACGGGTGTAAAGAAAAAGAAATTACTGATGGCGCCTATTTTATTGGCGCTTACCTTATCGCTGGTCGATTCTACACGGTTGGTTTCAATATCGTTCCTTAATTTAAGGTCCTCGTTACTCGGCTTAATATCGATGTTTTTATATTTTCCCGTAGAATCTTTAACAGGTTTAGCCGATTTGCCCTCTGCCTGCCCGGCAAACACGTGCAAAATATTTTCCATATACCAATCGCGTGCCGACAGGGTGTTTTCAAGAGAATCGGCCCTGGCACTCAGGCTCAGCAGCTCCTTGCGGTCGTTTACGTTCCCGTATCCCGGAATGTACTCGCGAAGGGGCGTAAACGCTACAATACTGATCACAAAAGTGGTCATGATAATGGTAATGGAACCCAATAAAATAATGAGGCCCAAGGGGGAAAGGCGCAGGGAAAACTTTTCAGCAAAGGAATCATCGTTCAATATTACCAAACGGTATTTGTTTCGCAACTGTTCAGTAAATATTTTCCAACGGCTATTTTTAGTTCCCGGCATACGTTCTGCACAAAATTATACTAAATTTACGATTTTGACGTTATTAGCTTATTTTTGTATCCTGTTTTTTGAAAGCTTTCACTAAATATATAGTATCTACGGTTGTTTTTATAATGGCATTGAGCGGTTGTAAAACAACTAAAAATACGTTCGTACACCGCGGGTATCATAACCTTACGGCGCGGTTTAACGGCTATTACTATGCTACCGAAAGCATAAAGGAAGGCGAAACCAAAATACGCACCACTTATAAATACGACTACGACCGCTTGTTACCTGTATTTTTAGTGCCAAGCAACGAAACGGCAAAAGCAACGTTTCCCGAATTTGATAAGGCCATTAAAAAATCATCAAACTGCATACAACGCCATACCATTAAAGATAAAAAAGGAAATGAAATCCCTAAGGCCGGCCGGTGGATAGATAATAACTGGAACGTGATAGGGATCGCGCATTTTTATAAGAGAGAATTTTTTTCGGGTATAGAAGCGTTTGAATACGTGATCAGGACCTACAAATCGCCTGACAGGTATAAGGCTATGGTTTGGCTGGCACGGTCTTATAACGAGATAGGCGCTGTATCGCAGGCAGAGCCCATTATCGGTTTATTAAAAGACGATAAAAAAATATCGAAGTATGCCAAAAAAGAATTACCGGCCCTGCAAGCCGACTACTATTTAAAGCGCGGCATGTATAAAGAAGCCGAAAAGGCCCTTACGGCAGCCATTAAAGCCAAGCCTTCTAAAAAAACAAGGGCCCGTTATTCTTTTATTCTTGCACAGATTTATGAAGAAAAAAATGAAAATAAAAAAGCAAGGGACTATTACCAAAAAACAATTTCGGCAAAACCGGATTATGATTTAGAGTTTCATGCAAAAATGAAACAGGCAAGACTGGTAGATCTTAAATACGGCAACACTGCCAAACTTAAGCGCGACCTGCTGAAAATGACGCGCGATGAAAAAAACAGGGAAGACCTGGATATTATTTATTATACCTTGGGAGAAATTTCTGAAAGAGAAAAGAATGAAACGGCCGCTGTTGCAAACTATAAACTATCGGTTGGCAACAGCACTCAAAATCCTAAACAAAAAGCCTTATCCTATTTAAAGTTAGGCGAAATTAACTTTGAACAGGCCAACTACGTAGCTTCGGGTGCATACTACGACAGTACAATGATTACCTTGCCTAAAGATTATAAAGAGTATGATGCCATTAATGCCCGTAAGCAAACCCTTGAAACGTTAGTAAGTTACATTCGCACGATACAGCGTGAAGACAGCTTACAGCGTGTAGCAAAGTTAAGTGAGAAAGACCGTGAGCGCTTTATCACAAAAATGATCAAACACATTGAAGAGGAAGAAGACCGGATAAAAGAAGAACAGGAAGCTTTGGCGGCGCAAAATGCAAACCCGACATACAATGCCAACAACCCCAATAACGGTATGGCCGACCTGGGAATAGGCGCCAAAGGAGATTGGTATTTTTATAACCCCACGTTGGTAGCATTTGGTTTAAATGACTTTATTAAAAAATGGGGAAATCGTAAACTGGAAGATAACTGGCGCCGCAGTCAGAAATCGGTAACCTTTGATAACCCTGATGCCGTTAACGCAAAAGACACCGTTGTAAACAGTAAAGACAGTGTGGCCGTTAAGAAAAAAGCAAAGGCAAAAGATAAAAAAAGTGTAGAGTATTATTTGAAAGACCTTCCTTTAAACGACAGTTTAATGCAGCTCTCAAATAATAAGATCATTGATGCGGACTATAATTTAGGAAGCACCTATAAAGATGATCTGCATAATAATAAAAAAGCCATTGCTGCTTTCGAAGACCTTAACAAACGCTACACAACCCATAAATTCAGGCCTTCTACCTATTACCAATTATATAAAATATTTCAATCGGTAAAAAATACACCGCAGGCCGACAATTATAAAAATAAATTGCTGAACGAGTTTCCGGCAAGCGAATACGCACAGCTTATTAAAAACCCTAACTACGAGGCAGAAAAAAACACGCAAAAAGGAGAGGTAGAATTATACTATACCGAAACGTTTGATAAATATGCAAGCGGCAAGTATGATGAGGCTTACTCCAGGAGTAAGGAATCGGAAACAAAATTCGGGAAGAACGACTTTTCTCCAAAATTTGCATTTATAAAAGCCATGTGTATCGGTAAAATGAAAGGGGCAGATTCGTTGGAGATGGCGCTGAAAACCATGCAGGCTCTTTATCCCAAAGACCCTGTATCCATAGAAGCACAGGATCTTTTAGAGGTGCTTTATAATTTAAAACACCCGAGTGAAGCCACCAACGGCACTGAAGGCGTTAACAAAACGGATACGTTTACATTAGACCTTAATTCTAAACACATTGTAATTGCTGTTTTCCCGGACGATGCTGAGGTAGCCAATGCCTTTAAAGCATCGGTAGTTGATTTTAATATTACCTATTACGGCATCAGTAACCTTACGGTTGAAAGCAGTTTGTTTGGCAGCACCGAGCAGATCGTTTACATTAAAACCTTTGACAATTCACAGGGAGCCATGAAATACATCTGTAACCTCAGTAAAGATAAAACCGTATTTTCAGGTAAGGTAAAACCCGACGCGTTTACGTTTATGGCCATTTCAGAAGACAATATCCAAAAACTTTTCCGGAAGAAAAAGGTGAGTTACTACAAGCCTTTCTACGACGATCATTATAAATAATCAGTTAATTGTCTCTCTTCCTAACCCTTTAAGAGTGCTCGGTAAGCTGCGCTATTGCTTTTTTACGGCAATTAAGCCGTCCTTTTTAAATATTTCCCTTTTTTAAGGTTGAAAAGATAATTTTTTTCTTAAATTCGTGATTCAAAAATTTTTAGCATGTTTCAAAAGGTAAATAAATCTTCAGTTCAGGATGGCGCCTCTATTAACCTGATCGGTAACGGAACAACCATTACGGGCGATATCGCCTCTAACGGCGATGTACGTATTGACGGCAGTTTAAAAGGAAATATTACTATTTCGGGTAAACTTGTTATCGGGCCTTCAGGAGTACTGGAAGGAAATGTACAATGTCAAAACGCCGATATTTCGGGAGAAATAAAAGGAACCGTTAACGTAGCGGAATTACTGACGCTTAAAGCAACCGCTAAATTATTGGGAGATATTATTACGGGAAAAATTTCTATTGAACCAAATGCAACCTTTACAGGAACCTGTAGCATGGGAGCAGTTGTAAAAAACATCTCTAATGGAACCCGCACCGGACAAGAAACCGCAAAAACCGCTTAACGCTTACGCTAAATACAGCGGCCTGGGCTTACAAATGGCGCTTATTATAGGCGGCGGTGTTTACGGAGGCCATAAGCTCGATCAACATTACGCAAACAAGACCCCCGTGTTTACCATTGTGCTGAGTTTACTTGCCATAGGTATTGCCATGTATGTTGTTTTAAAAGACCTTATAAAACCAAAAGATCATTAATGCTTAGCAACAAAACATATTTACTTCAATTTATGGTTGTTTGCGTAGGCTGCCTGTTGCTGTCGTTCGGCTTAAGCACCATGAACAGCCGCTATTTGAGCACTACCCATTTTTGGATCCCCACCGTTTTTTTTGCATTAACTACCCTGGGCATTAATGCCGTATTAACAAAAGGCGATAAGGATTCGAAAGAGTTTGTATTTAAAACCCTTGCCGTGAGTATGGCGCGCCTGCTGGTTTGCCTGGTATTGGTGCTTATTTACTCGCGGGTTAATAAACCGCAGGCCTTAGCGTTTGCCTGCCACTTTATGTTACAATACGTTATATTCACCGTTTTTGAAATTTCTTTTTTATTAAAATACATTAAACAACCGGTTAAATAGAAAACAAACCACCGGTGTTTTACTCTAACGCTTTTCGATTAAAAATAAATACATTTAACTAACATAACACCATAAACATGAAAAAATACATTTTACCTGTACTAACGGCTTGTTCCCTGTCGTTATCGTACGCGCAAACGCCGGCAACCAACAAGGCTGATTACAAGCAGTCTATGTCGGTTGACCATCCTTTAACCAACATGAAAGGAAGCGACTATAAATTTACGGTTGTAAAATCGCTTGATGCTACTGCCGTTCAAAATCAAAACCAAACAGGCACCTGCTGGTCGTTTTCATCCATGTCGTTTTTTGAAAGTGAAATGATCCGGATGGGAAAAGGAAAAGATTATAATTTTTCTGAAATGTTTGTAGCCCGCGAGGCCTACCCTTTAAAGGCCGATAATTTTGTGCGCATGCACGGCAAGGCCAATATGAGCGAGGGCGGCGGTTTTTCAGACGTAGTACACGTGATGAGACAATTTGGTATGGTACCCGAAGAAGCATATACCGGAAAAAAAGATCCTAAAGCGTTACACAACCATTCGGTATTGGAAGCCACGTTAAAAGGAATTACGGCCGCGGCAGTAAACGATAACAATCCTAAGATTGATTTTGAGGCCGTGCACAACTCTATTGAAGCTACTTGTGATGCCTACTTAGGCAAAGTACCTGAAAAATTTATGTACAAAGGAAAAGAGTATACACCAAAATCTTATGCGGAAGCTACCGGCATTAATCCCGATGATTATGTGTTTATTACCTCTTTTACACACCACCCTTATTACAGCAAATTTGCGTTAGAAGTTCCGGATAACTGGAACTGGGATCAAATGTATAACCTGCCGTTAAACGAGTTTCAAGAAGTAATGCAAAACGCTATTACTACAGGCTATACCTTTGCATGGGCTGCAGATGTAAGCGATAAAGGATTTCGTTTTAAAGACGGCTTAGCAGTTGTTCCGGAAAAACCATGGGCAGACATGACAGATGAAGAAAAAGCCGAGGTATCTAAAAAACCGCAACCGCAATTTAGGGTAACTCCTGAAAACCGCCAACAGGCTTTTGATAATTACGATACGCAAGATGACCACGGGATGCACGTTGTAGGGCTTGTAAGAGACCAAAATGCTGTGCCTTACTATGTCGTAAAAAACTCATGGGGAACTGACCGTAACGAATGCGACGGATATTTTTACGCTTCGGAAGCGTATGTACTTTATAAAACAACCAGCATTATGCTTCACAAAAAAGCGCTTCCGGTAGGTATTGCTAAAAAATTAGGAATTACCGTAGCTTATTAATTTTATACCGGTTTTAAAAAAGCCTGCATACACATTATGCAGGTTTTTTGTGCTCTTAAGCGCCGGTAACATATCATACGGTAATAGCGTTTTTACTAACTACATGTATAACTACTGATTTAAGTTTGTACATTCTTCTCACTTGTACGCACAACAGCGCATTCAATAAAGTACACAAAGCATTTGTACTGCAACAACCGTTAAAATAAACTAATTAAGAACCCATAGTGAAAAACTTTCGCTAGGGGTTTTTCTTTTTATACTAATTTTGAGCAAAACAAATTACTGACACACCAAATGGAAGAAGAGAATACATCAAAAGACAATCGCAAAAGAT
>JBBRHI010000019.1:0-13309 GCA_038222995.1 Bacteroidia bacterium
CAGCATTTTTTTTTTGCTAATCCAACCATATTTATTGTTTTTAAAATTCTATTGATTGCAATTCTTTCTATTGTTGGAATCATGTATTTATTTAAAAAACATAAATCTATAGAAGTAAAAACTGAAAATGAAAGAATTGAATTGTCACGGTCAAAAAACTTTTTTAAAGGGTTTACACTTGCTGCATTAAACCCTCAACTTTTGCCTTATTGGATGTTTGTTATGGTATATTTTAATTCCATTAAATTTTTGGAATTAAAATCTGAACTTGATAAATTTGCGTATATATTTGGCGCTGGTTTGGGTGCATTTCTTTTACTAACCTCAATCATTTTAACGATTAACAAATTTAAACCGCAAATTTTAACTTATCTAAACAATAAATACTACTATAAAGTTTTGGGCATTTTGTTTATTGCCATTTCTTTACAACAGCTGATTACACTACTATGAGAGAAGAAATTAAATATTGGTATTTAAAAAATCACAAACTTTTTGATCACCTGTCAGACAATGATGTTGATTCGCTTTGCATTATTTCAAGCTATAAACAAGGCGATAAAAATGACATTATCCATTTTTCAGATATAGATAAAAAAAGGCTCTATACAATTAAACATGGGATCTTAAAAATTTGTCATCAAGATAAAGAAGGAAAGGAAGTTATTACGGAATTATTAACTGAACACGATATTTTTGGTTACGTAAGTTTAATTAATTCAGATAATAATGTAAATGAGCAATATGCAAAAGTGTTAAGTGATAAGCTTAGTATTTGCAGCTTTGAGGTAGAGAAATTTAAGAGTGTTTTACAAAATAATAACGATCTTTCAGTCAAATACTCTGCTTTAATAAATGAAAAGTTGGTTTCCTTCCAACAAAAATATTCGGATTTGGTTTTTAAAGATGTTAACACTAGAGTGTCTGAGTTTTTCAAACGTTATGCAAGCTATCATGCAAAAACAGTAAATGATGTTTTGGAAATGGAAATGGTTCTTACTCATCAGGAAATAGCCGATTACACGGCATCTTCCCGTCAATCTGTCACAAGTATTGTCAACAAGCTAGTTGAAGATGGAAAAATTATTTATGATGGCCGTAAAAAGGTGATTATTCCTGATATTAATAAATTGTAAGCTCTAATTTGATAAAACTTTGCTATAAGAATACAAATTTCAAATCTTCATTTATGATACTTAGTTTTTTTGGAAATATTTTAAACAATAAAACACGTTATTCGTCTATAATATCATATAGCTTCTCAATCAATACCTAAACTAAAAAAATTAAAATTAAAACTTTTTATAAAGTTATTTTTTACCCCAACAAAAAAAACGAAACTTCCGTCTCGGTTTTTTTGTCCCTAGTAACTATTCCTAATTACAGCTAATTGGGCTAAATTTACTTATTTTGGTAAATAATTAAAATAAGTCCGCTCGGGGCCTCGAAAACACCACTAAAACCCATATTGTTAAACAGTATGAGGGGGGCGGTCTTACCACTACACTATAGGATCAGTTAATTCGGAGCATTTTAGTATCTTGGTTGTGCAAACGATGTCACTTATAAAGCACCTTTCCTCTATTATCTCCATCTCTCAAACTTTAGAGAGGGAAATACATTCTGTTTCAAAAAAAGTAAGCCTGCCTAAAGGCCATACGCTTATTGATATTGGTGAGCGTTGTACAAGCTTATTTTTTATTGAAACCGGGCTAGTGCGCGGGCATTATTTTGATGACGGAAAAGAAATTACCAATTGGTTTGCGCAGGAAGAAGAATTTGCCACCTGCTTTTATTCTTTTATTGCCGGCAAGCCCGCTTTTGAGATCATACAAACCCTTGAAGATTGTGAGCTCACGGAACTTAATTATACGTCTTTACAAAAGCTGTATACACACTTCCCTGAAACGGAACGCATTGGCCGTATTATTACCGAAAACTACTACATTAAATTAGAAGAACGTATTTTAAGCCTGCAATTTAAAACCGCTAAAGAACGGTACCATAAATTAGTTTTATCAAAACCTGAACTGTTACAACGTGCTTCCCTGGGGCAAATCGCTTCCTATTTAGGCATTACGCAGGAAACACTCAGCAGGATAAGAGCCGATCTGTAAAAAATCGTTAACGGTTTTGTTTTTTGATAATTGTCAAAAAGTTCCTTCTCCATCCTTTCTAATTTTGACCTCATAATTTTAAACTCAATTAATTATGAATCAAAAACCATCAAATGCTTTTATCGGTGCCTCATGGGTAGCTTTACTGGCGGGGGCAGTGTCTTACAATATAGGATTGTGGAATGCAGACATGCTGCTTAACGAAAAAGGGTATTATTTTACGGTACTCATGTTCGGCTTATTTTCGGCGGTATCGTTACAAAAGGCGGTGCGGGACGACCTTGAAGGTATTCCCGTTACCGGAATTTATTACGGGATCAGCTGGTTTGTTACCATTCTTTCTATTTTATTATTGGTAATAGGCTTGTGGAATGCAGACCTTTTGCGCAGTGAAAAAGGATTTTACGGAATGTCTTTTACGCTGAGTCTATTTGCCGCTGTTGCTGTCCAAAAAAATATACGCGACAGTCAAAAAGCTAAAAAAGGAGCCCGTAATATTCCGGAAGAATCCACTTTATTATAGATCATAAAGAATATGCCTGCTAAATTGAGTGTTAAGAACAGAGTGCTTTTAGGTTTGTCATTAACGGCCGTCGTTATAGTATTACTGCACGGCCCGATAGCACAAGATGTAAGCTATCACGGGTTTGCCGATAGGAGACAGCTCCTTGCCGTTCCAAATTTTTGGAATGTGATCTCTAACCTTCCGTTTTTAATGATTGGTTTTGCAGGCATGCTATTTAGCATTACCTACAAACGCAGGCTCATACTTTCTAAAAATGTGTTTGTGTTTTTTATGAGCATTGCTTTAACAGGCATTGGTTCGGGGTATTATCATTTGCATCCTACTAATGCCACACTGGTGTGGGACAGGCTGCCAATGACAATTTCTTTTATGTCTTTTTTCTCTATCGTTATCGGTGATCGTGTGAATAAAAGAGCAGGCCAACACTTGTTGTTGCCACTGATTTTAACAGGACTTATGTCAATACTTTATTGGCAAATGACGGAGGGCAAAGGGCAGGGCGACCTGAGGTTTTATGTGATCGTGCAGTTTTTACCCATGTTGTTGATCCCCGTTATTCTTTTGTGGTTTCGTGAAACAAAAACACCCCTGCTTTATTTTTGGCTGATCAGCTTCACGTATGCCACAGCTAAAATATGTGAAGCAGGGGATGTGATGATTTTTAATGCCACAAACATGATAAGCGGGCATACCTTAAAGCATTTTGCGGCAGCGCTTGGCCCGTTATTGCTATTAATAGCGTTGATTAACCAAAAATTATTATCCCCGGAAAAGGTTGCAGAAGTAAATTCGAAGGATTAGTAAGTGCGGCATAGCTGCTCACGGAAATAGTGTAGGACAGCCTGTAATTAAAATTACCGACGCAGAACCTTATCATTAGTAACCGGTAATGAGTACAATAAGCGGTTTCATCATTTAATACAGGATATTAATAGATACAGGGGTATTCATAACTTTGGATCCTCATCATTTCAATGCGTGTAACAATCTATTGCTATCTTTATAGTAATCTCCACTCATAAATCAACTTAACGCATTTAACTTAAATTTCATGAAAAACCTATTTGATAGATTCTCCACAAAAGTAACTAATGCTACCGGTAGCCCTTCCGCATTTATAGGAGCATTTTCAGTAATTATTATATGGGGTATTACCGGCCCGTTCTTTAAATTTTCTGATACCTGGCAATTGGTCATTAACACAAGCACAACTATTATTACCTTTTTGATGGTATTTGTGATTCAGCAATCACAAAATAAAGACACTAAGGCTTTACATTTAAAACTGAATGAACTCATAGCTTGCAATAAATTAGCAAGTAACAGATTAATAGACATTGAAGACCTAACCTCTGCTGATATTGAAGTACTAAAAAAGTATTATGTAGAATTGGCCTCTCTATCTGCTAAAGAAAAAGATCTTCATGCTACACACTCGATAGATGAAGCTAAAGAGAACCATGCTAAAAAACAAAAGCACGCTAAAGAAAACAGCTATTAGACCTCAGCAAATAAAAAAGCGTTTCAACAAAGTTGAAACGCTTTTCATGCTAATATTAAACGGAAAGGATTATTTAATTTGACAATCTCTTGTATACGTTCCAAGGCCATCTGCACCTGAAGTTTCCTGATCATTGCAACGTGACTCTGCACGTGTACGTGAATCCTTAAATGTATAATCTCCGTCGGCAGAAGTTATTGATGTTGATCCGCTTGTTCTTGTTTTTTCACATTCGCATTTGTAATCTTTTTTGCAAGACACTAAGCTTAAGGTAAATAATGCTACGATAGCAATAACTGATTTTTTCATTGTTTATAGTTTTATAAGTTTAGATATATGAGTATTACTTGTAAAACAAATGCCAAAATAATTTGTATTGAAATTAGTTTAAAATATATTTAAAGCCTTGATTAACAAGGGATTTATAGGATAATGAGAGTTTCCCGGTAGAGAAGTGGTGTATAACATTTTCTACAAAAGACTTATTTTAATTTAATGAACGTCTTTTTTAAGTTGTTTTATAGGATATAGTTTTATTTACACTTATCTTTAATTACACGTAAATGAATAAGGATTACATACTAATAGCTGAAGATGATGAGGACGACCAATTCCTGTTAAGATCTGCATTTAATGAGATTAATTACAGCATTGATTTAGTATTTGTAAGTAACGGAATAGACCTTTTAAATCACTTTAAAGAGTTTGATAACGGTTCTATTTCTAAGTTACCGTCTTTATTGGTAGTTGATTTAAATATGCCGAAAAAAAATGGCAAAGAAGCTATTAAGGAATTATCTTCTAAAGCGTATTTTAAAAATTTTTCTACCATCGTTTTTTCTACCACAAGTAATGATACAGAAAAAAACAAATGTAAAGAATTAGGGGTAAATGATTTTTTTGTGAAGCCTTCTAATTATAAAGATTTAATAGATGTTGTGAGTACTTTTAAATCAATAGCTATTGAAAGCACTAAAGAAATTTAGATATCTTTAGTTTTAAATTCTCCAGTAAACTTGTTTTTTTCTCCTCATGAAATACTTTAGAAGTTAAAAATGTGTTTGCTACAACAGGTAAAATGTTCCTGACAATAAAGCCCGAATTTTTCAAAACAAAATTTTTCATTATAAAATCAACGGCTCCTGTCATTAATATTCGCGGTACTTTTGGGCCCACGGTAGCATTTTCATCAACACTAAAGTTTCCTTTAAATTTATCAATGTCTGCTTTAAGAACATCTATTTTTTGTTTTAATTCGTCAAAATTTTCTTTTAGCACCGCTTCCGATTCGCTTACTTGGGCATGAATAACCGTTTGTTCTTTTAACATGGCATCATAATCATTCATTGTTTTGCTTACTTTAAGCAGTATCGTGTTTTTTAATTTATTGTTAGACGCTTTATTTTTTAATAAAAGATAAATGCCCAAAACGACTACATAAAATCCTCCTACCGCTAAAAAACCGTAGGTTCGAGATTGAAACAGATCGCTTAAAAAATAGGCGAGTCCGAAGTTTATAAATAAAAAAGAAAACAAACCAAACATCACAATAATACTTACACTAATGCCGCTTGACACGATATTAGTGATACGCTCATATATTTCAAGTTTTACGGACCTTGCCTGTAAATTTATATATGTATGAGTATTAGTATAAAGGTTGTGTAATGTTTCGCTCGTTTTTTCCATAGTTTTTTTATAATATAAAATACTCCCGCACCAATTGATACGGGAGTATTTTGTGTTTAAATATTAAGATAAAGCTTGTTTGGTATGCTCCACACCTGCTTTAACTTCTTTTTTAATTCCGTTAGCGTGAGTCCTGATCTCGTCAGAAGCATCCGTTAACTTTTCTTTTCCGTCAGCGATAAAATCGTTTAATTTTTCGGTTAAATCGCCGATTGTATCTTTGATAGATTTACGTACGTCAGTTCCTTTTTCAGGAGCTAATAACATACCTACTGCTACGCCTGCTGCACCTACAGCTAAAAGGCCTAAAATTGTTTTTGCACCACTTGTCATAATCTTAAGTTTTAAATTGTTTATTTTTTTCGGTTTATATAATTAGTTATAATATAATGCCATATTAATATTTAATTATTTTACATAAATTAAGTAAAATTATTGTGGATTATATTTTTTAATGTAGATATTTATACTCATTGAAAATGATCTCTGAAGCTATTAAAATATTAATCATTGATGATGAACAGGACCTATGCTTTCTTCTTTCAAGTATGTTAATTTCCCAAGGTTATAGTGTTACCTATTTTCATAATTTAAAAACAGGACTCGAGGCTATCCGTTCAACCTTACCCGATTGGATAATCATTGATAATAATTTACCCGACGGCCTTGGCTGGGAAAAATCAGATGAGATTTTAAAAATAAATGAATTAGCGAATATTATAAAGATCAGTGCAAACCCTGATTCACCAAGGAATGATAACAGGTACAATATTCATTATTTAATAAAGCCAATCAAAGTACAATCTATTGTAGAGCTTATTAATAAACAAATGTCTGAAAATTAGTTTGCTTTATTATCTGAAGTTTTAATTTCTTTATTTTTTTTAAAAAACATTTTATTCATTTGTAATCGCTTAGCAAAATATTTTAAGCGGCTTCCCATCGGAACATTAGATGTAATTTTTTTAAGGATCACGCCCAGTATCAATCCGAAAATAACATATGCTATAAATAAAATAAAACCGGGTTGCAAGGATGTTTCGTTAGTAGCTATTGTAGCAAGTGATTTTGTTTTAAAGTTTAAGTGTTTCAATTGATTATCCAAGATTCCTTTAAACCCTATATAAGCCATAAATATAGCTACTACCATCACATCGGCCATTGACCATTTACCTGATTTAAAAGCGAAGAAATAAATAACTTTATTTTTCTTCCACTTATCATTCCCTAACAAATAGATTTTAGTGGAAAGTAACTTTGTAATAGGAAATATCACACTAAAAATCAGGATAAGAATTCCCACAAATACAGAATCAGCCTTACCGTTTGCAATTAAAATATGTACTACATCTAAAATACTTTTGCTTTGATAGAATATAACCTGGTCATTAAACATGATATGTTTGCCTATTAAATCAAAACTTAGTTCTTTGATCCTGGCGTCAATTTCTATCATAGGAGCGTCTAAGCCTATTATCAGTGTAATTAATGCCATTAATACCGACATAGTAAATAAGGGCGTATACATGTTTCGGCGATTTCTGAATATGATCCATAACACTAAAAATAAGGTGAGGCAGCCTATCAACATAAATGTATTATTATATGTTTTTAACTGGAGCTCATTTATTTCCTTCTCCGTTCTTTTGTTGAATTCCAAAATGGTTGGGGAATGATATTTATCGAGTAATGCTTGTAATTTAGGTGCATTGTCAATACTATCGTGAGTAGCGGCAGCAAACTCTTTCATTTTGTTTTGTGCAAGAAAGCGCAACCTGTCCTTGCTTTCCGGCTTTTTTAATTCATTAATTATTGTTTGACTAAATTGCGGTACTTTCTTTTTATAAGCGTCTACATCCACGAAATTTTTAACGGCAAATTTTGTTACTCTGCCTTTAAAAGTTGTTTGCTTTTTATTGACCATGTTTTCAGCCTTATTAACCAAGGCTCCCAACACTTTATTCAATTCTTTTTTTAAAGTATCTTCTTGCTGTTCGCTAAATTCAAATTGCTGGATCTGTGTGTCTACTATATCAAAAATATTTTCCTTCCAGGCATTAACGGATAATAAGCCGTATTTAATATTATTTAATTCGCTATAATCTTTCCTTATTTGCGCGCGCTCATGAGAAAAGTTTTTGATATTAATTCCGCACCATATTGAATAGACCAATACGGGTGTTAATACTAATACAAGTAAAAATTGATATAAACCCTTATGGCTTTTAGGTGTTTGAGTAGTTTCTTCCATATACGATTGTTAAGTTATTTTGTTGGTTTTCTAAAGCTTAATATGTTTTTTCCGATTTCAGGCATTGTATCTCCCAATAAAAACCCTAATGGATTTAAAGGTTCGATACGATCACAAATAACTTTTATAATTGCTGTAAGCGGTATAGATAGAAACATGCCGCCAACACCCCAAAGAGCTCCTCCTATTAGAACAACCACAATAGATACCAGCGCGTTGATCTTAACCTTTGAAGCCACAATTTTAGGCACGAAAAAATTATTGTCAATAATTTGTACAACACAGTATAATATAAATACAGCAATGGCAGCGCTTACATTTTGTGTAGTTAATGCCATAATCATTGGTAATGCTATAGCTATAATACCCCCTATATAAGGGATCATATTTAATATGGCCCCTATAACCCCTAACAATATAGCATATTCAACCCCTATAATTAAAAGCCCTACTGAATTTAGGATTGCTACTAAAGCGGCCTCCAATAAAAGGCCTACTAAATAACTTTGAATTAATCTTCTTGTTTCCTGTAACACTTCTTTAACCGTACCGTGGGTTGAAGACGAAAAGCACATGGCAATAAAGTCGAGCAATAATGGCTTATAAAATAAAATAAGAAATATATAAACGGGAATTAATAACAGCACTACTAATACACCTGATAATGATGCTAACGTGTCTCCTAGAATAGCGCCGCCGCCTTCAAGGCCCTGTGTTTTAGTTTTTGCTATCCATGCTTTTATTTTAGGTGTGCTTACATTAAAGGTATCAGATACCCAGGATACAATATCTACAAAGTAACCGTTAAACTTCTGTTTTAATAAAGGAAACGAATCGCTAAACATAGCCAATTGCGACCCGATAAAATAAAAAAGAGCCGCAACAACTACCATCGCAAATAAAAGAGCGAGAAAAATTGAAATAATCCGGTTTATTTTACGTGATAAAAAATTAACTACGGGATTCAATAAAATAGCAAGTATCGTTGAAAAGATCAAAGGAACAATGATATCATGTCCTATATACATAATATAAAAAAATGCCAAAATGCCCATTAAAATTTGGGAACATTTTAAATAAAAAGGTAAGTGTAAAGCTGTTTTCATAGTTTAAAAGAATTCTTTAATATAATATAAGACTGTGCCATTTATTAATTTTTGGGTTAATTCAAAGTATCAAGAGTTTGTGCGTGTAATTCCGGTATAATTATACGATTAAGAACAAATTTTTAAAAATATTATAAATGGCGAAAGTGTAGAAATAGTTCCCCAATAGCAGTTTAAGATACAAAAAAAGACTCTTAAGAGCCTTTTTTTGCGTTAATTAATTGTGTAGCCGGTAAAAATTATTATTTCTTATCTTTTAAAGCATTTTCTGTAACCAATACCATGTCTAAGTGTGAACGTACTTCAGGAGCTGTAGTGGCAGCCCAGTTTTTAATATCCACATCATCACATTTTTCAGCTGTTTTTTCATAAAAATTTACAGCATCTTCATGTTTGTTTTTCATTTTCTCAGTAAAGGCTTTATCATAATCAAGTCCTGTTTTTTCTGCCAGTTTTTCAAGATCTTTTTTTTGATCTTCAGTAAGATCTGTTGGTAAACTAATTTGCTTTTTATCTGCAAGCATCTTAACATCCGCATTCATTTTTGTATGTGCTTCCACTAACATCATACTTAACTTTTTAACTTCAGGAGTTGAAGCATTTGCCGAAGCATTTTCAGCTGCTTTAATTTCAAACATGTTTGCAGAATAAGCATGTACCAATTTATCGGCAGCTTTTTCTTCTTCTTTATCAAATTTGTTTTCGTTCATTTCTTCCGCAACTTCCTTAGAATCTTTATTTTCGTTGTTAGAACATGAAGTGGTTGCTACCGCAATGCCTAAGCATAAAATAGCAGTGTTTAAAGTGGTTTTAAATGTCATAGCTTTAAGTGTTTGTAGTAGTTAGATTATTTTATTTATATATTAAATATGATGCCGGTAAAGTTTAGGACGCTTTTTTATGTTTAGTGGGAGCGCTTAAGCTTTCTTTTAATTGCGCCATAATATCTTTTGATTTACTGTGCACCACTTTTAAGCTTGGTTCTTTAGTTTTAATCCCCTTAGCTTTTGCTTTGATGATTTTTAAAAGGTCTGAGCTATATGTATCCTTATACTTTTTAATATCAAATTTTTCAGTTAATTGATCAATCAGTGTTATGGCCATTTTTAGTTCGGCAGCTTTTACTGCTGTTTTTGGCGGTAACGTTAAATCATCCGGGTTGCGAATTTCTTCTTCAAACCTAATGCGGTTTAATACAATTACTTTTTCATTTGCTCTTAAAACAGCCAGTGTTTCTTTATTACGCATTACAAACGTCGCAATGCCTACTTTGCCCGTTTTTAGTAAGGCTTCCCGCAATAAGGCATAGGCTCTTACCCCCGATTTATCAGGCTCCAGGTAATAAGGAGTTTCGTAATACATACTTTCTATTTCGTCTTCCTTCACAAAATTGCTAATGTCAATACTCCGTGTTTTTTTAGCACTTGCACCTTCAAAATCTTTATCGGTTAGGATAACATATTTATCATTCGGCAACTTATATCCTTTTACAATGTTTTCCCATTTAACTTCCTTACCGGTTTTTTCATTAACGCGCATAAAGTGAATATTCGAATGGTCTTTTTTATCGAGCATATCTAAATCCAACGTACTTGTTTCGGTAGCACTGTACATTTTAATAGGAATGTTTACTAACCCAAATCCTATAGAGCCTGTCCATATTGATCTCATCATGTATTATTTTAAAGTTAAACCTTCTTTTTCCAGGATCTTCATTAACAATTTTTCTTCCGACACTAATCCTTGTTTTTCTGCTGCCGATTTGTGACTATCTAATTCGCATAAATAAGTATGTAAATTTTGATTTTCGTAAAGATCAATGATAGAGGGATGTACATAATATTTTTTACATACGGTTCTCGTATTTCCCAAATGTTGAGCCACCAGGTCGAGAGCAGCAACAACATTTTTTTTAGTGCCTATTATGGTATCACTGTTGCCAATTTCTTTAAAGGCTAATAACGCATGTACAGATCCTGCCCATGTTCTAAAATCCTTAGCGGTAAAATCTTTGCCGCTTATTTCCTTTAAATATCGGTTTACCATACCCGAGTCAATACTCTTATGGTTTCCGTTTTCATCATAATATTGAAACAGTTCTTTACCGGGTATATCCCTGCACTGTTCTACAATTTTAGCCAGTCGTTTACTGTCGAGGCTGATATTGTGGGAAACTCCTTTTTTTCCTTTAAACATAAACTGCATATGCGCACCTGATATTTTTACATGCTTATCTTTTAAAGTAGTTAAACCGAAAGAGCCGTATAATTTTTCATACATATTATTCCCAACACGAATACTCGTGCGTTCCATCAGGTAAACAACAGCGGCTAATACTTTTTCAAGGGGTAATCCCGGTTTCGCCAAATCTTTTTCAAGTTGTTTCCTGATTGTAGGTATTGAATTTCCAAATTCGTACAATCTGTAAAATTTAGTATGGTTTCGTAAAGAATTCCAGAGTGAATGGTATTTATATTGCTTTCTTTTTTTAAGATCGATGCCGGTGGCCTGCAAATGGCCGTTTTCGTCGGTACAGATCCATACATTTTCCCATGCGGGCGGTAATACTAATTTCTTAATGCGCATCAAGGATGCTTCATCTTGTACCGTTTTATTTCCTTTTACATAAATAAATGTTTTGCCCTTTTTAACCCTGTTAATACCGGGTTGTGTATCATGCACATATAAAAGATTTACAGCTGCCGCACTTTTTTCGGCATCATGCAAAATAGTTTTTATCTTTTTGCTTGTAAGGGTTATGTCCGGTGTAACATTTAGCATAAATTTGCTTAATTTTTTGGCCCGAAAATTTTAAATAACCCGGCTATAGGCGAATAATGCCGGGTATCCTTTTTAAGATATTCCTTTACCTTGGTTGGGTTTACACTGCCTGTATAAAGGATAGCATCATGTAACCGTTGAATACTGACACCCCATTTTTTGGTCCAATACAATAGGTTAACTGCGTCTTCGGGATGAATTAGTGCATCTTTTGTTTTCATGGAGTTGGCATTAAATGTTGGTTAAAAAATCTTTATGTTGTGCATAGTGCCTCAAAGGCACGTTAGCAGGGCCATTCAGCACCTCGCCCGTATGTGTAAAACGACTTCCGTGACAAGGGCAATCCCAACTTTTTTCATCGTTATTCCATTTAATGATACAACCCATATGTGTACATTCTACTTCCACAAAATGCATGTCATCATTCTCATCCCTGTAAGCACCCAGTTTTTCGCCTTCAACCTCAATTATTTTTCCTTCTTTTTGTTTAATATCTTTTAACCCGGTATTATCTAAATGTTTGGGTTTTGTTTTAAGGTAACTGACAAATCCTCCTACAAATTCTTTAAAAAATGTTTTACCGGATTTAAATAATTTAAAACGTGCAGGACTGTATATTTGCTGCCAGTTATTTTTTTTGCCGTTAATTAAATCTGTAATCAATATGCCCGAAATAGTTCCGTGCGTCATCCCGTTACCCGAATCGCCTGTTACAATATAAACATTGTCTTTATCTAAAGGATTGTGGCCTATATAAGCTAATGAATCCATGGGCTCCATAACCTGTCCCGACCATTTATAAACGCTGCTTCCTGTGTGAGGAAAATGCTCTTTACCCCATTTCTCTAATAAACTGTAACGGTCTTCTTCAGAAATGTGCTCGGCATCGGCTAAACCGGTAGGATGATCTTCGCCGCCTATAATTAAAAGGTCATGTTCATGATCTAATTTTTGAATCCGAACATAATGATATGGTGCAACTTCTGAATTGGTTTCGAAATTACCGGTATCCCACCAAAGAGCCGCAGGTAATGATCCTTTAGGGATTTTAGATCCTACTACATAGGTACGATAAGCATATTGCCTCAGATGCATCATATACTTATTATTTACAGGGCTGTTTGTTGCAATAACAACACTTTGCGCGCTTATATTAAACCCATCATTGGTTGTAATGCCTGTATAATCGATTTCTTTGGCATGCGTGTTAGTATAAATTTCTCCGCCGTTTTTCACGATGGCTTCGCATAATGCTTTAATATATTTTAACGGGTGAAACTGCCCTTGATTGTTGAATTGAAGCGCTTTATGATCCTTATCCGCCAAATGTATGTCTGT
>JBBRHI010000020.1:0-12816 GCA_038222995.1 Bacteroidia bacterium
ATGACAGCAGCTTTGGCTGGAGATTTATTAACCCTAAATTAAAAGAGCAATACGGTGTAGATTCAATGGGCGATACGGCTGAAAATGTGGCGGAAATGCAAAAAATAAGCCGTGAAGATCAGGATGCTTTTGCTTTATGGAGCCAGCAAAAAGCAGCAAAAGCAACAGCTTCAGGGCGTTTTGACAAAGAAATTATTCCGGTTGAAATTCCGCAAAAAAAAGGCGATGCTACTATTTTCGATAAAGACGAATTTGCAAAACCAACTACCACTTTAGAAGGCTTACAAAAATTAAAACCGGCATTTAAAAAAGACGGTACTGTAACAGCAGGAAATGCAGCAGGCTTAAACGACGGGGCAGCCGCTCTTTTATTAGCCGGTGAAAATGCCATAAAATCTTATAATTTACAACCCCTTGCTCGGATTGTAAGCAGTGCGGTTGTTGGCATTGAGCCTCGCATTATGGGCTTAGGCCCTGTTGAAGCGGCTAAACAAGCGCTTAAAAAAGCAAATTTAACCTGGAACGATATTGATATTATTGAGCTGAATGAAGCGTTTGCATCCCAGGCTTTAGGCTGCACACGCTTATGGGGTTTAGACGATAAAGATTCGCGCATTAACCCGAATGGCGGCGCTATTGCTTTAGGGCATCCTTTGGGGATGACGGGTGCACGAATTATTAACTCTGCAGCAATAGAATTAAATATTCAGAATAAAAAATATGCATTGGTAACTATGTGTATTGGCGTTGGCCAGGGCTATGCAGCCATTATAGAAAAGGCGTAATTTATTTTAATACTATAGAACTATAAACGTTATGAATTTATGCGGTTTAATTCTATAGCTACTGTTTTTTATTTCTCGGGTGGTAGCTTAAAATGTTCTCTCTTAAAAAATATTGGTCAAGGTGTGTGTAGATCTCAGTAGTT
The DNA here is from genome assembly GCA_038222995.1 of Bacteroidia bacterium. Taxonomy (GTDB): domain Bacteria; phylum Bacteroidota; class Bacteroidia; order B-17B0; family Aurantibacillaceae; genus UBA4416. The sequence continues at coordinate 929 of JBBRHI010000020.1, forward strand.
GTAATACTTTCATGCCCCAGCATTTCCTGCACGGCACGCAAATCTGCCCCGCCTTCCACTAAATGTGTTGCAAAAGAGTGCCTGAAAATGTGGGGGCTGATACTCTTTTTAATTCCTGCTTTTTCTGCCAGATCCTTTATAACATAAAATACCATTTGACGGGTAATAGGCGTACCTCGTTTACTTAAAAAGATCATATCTTCATTATTCTTTTTAATTGAAATATGATTACGATGATGCGTGGTATAATTTTCAATGAGTTTTAAGGCCGATTTGCCTATCGGGATCAGTCGTTGTTTATCGCCTTTCCCGATTACACTAATAAAGCCGTCAGTTTTATGAAGATCGCTTAGTTTTAAAGAAATCAATTCGGAAACGCGTAACCCGCAACTGTAAAGCGTTTCCAGCATGGCCAGGTTACGTTCGCCTTCGGGCGTGCTTCTGTCAATTAACGATAACATTAAATCAATTTCTTCCACACTTAAAAATACCGGCAGTTTTCTTTTAATACGAGGTGTTTCCAGCAATTCGGCAGGGTTAATTTGAATGTAATTTTCGAGGATTAAAAATTTAAAAAAATGTTTGATCCCCGAAATTATACGGGACTGTGTAGTTTCCGTAAAATGAAATTCTGAAATGTATTTTAAAAATTCCCTGAGGTCTTTTAAAGTAACGTCTGCCGGTTTTTTTAAGGGATAAAATTGCTCAATAAAAATGAACAGTTTTTCAATATCGCGTTCATAAGCCACAACAGAGTTTTCCGAAAAGGATTTCTCTATTTGCATATAGTATTTAAAATCATCAATATGTGTCTTCCAAAAGTTCATGTGTTTTATTCACAGTGTTGCGTAAATATTAGAGACTAATGATTAAATTTGAATGAATACTAAATTGAATAACGTGTTAAAGATAGCAATAATCAACGGCCCGAATTTGAATCTTTTAGGTACGCGCGAAAAAGAAATTTACGGTACTCAATCGTTTGAAGACTATTTAAAAGAGCTGCGATCTAAATTCCCGACTATTGATATTACTTATTTTCAGAGCAACATAGAGGGCGAGCTGATCAATAAGCTCCATGAACTTGGTTTTAGTTATGACGGTATTATTTTAAACGCAGGCGCCTATACCCATACATCTATTGCCATTGCTGACGCGGTAGCCGGCATAAAAACACCGGTAATTGAAGTTCATATCAGTAATATTTTCGCACGCGAAGATTACAGGCACCTGTCTTATTTAGGAAAACACTGCAAAGGCAGCATTAGCGGGTTTGGGCTCAAAGGTTATGAGATGGCACTGGAAGTATTTTTATAAAAAGCAATCTTAAATCACTTAACGATCACCATAAAAGTTTAATATTTCTTAAAACTTCTGTCTTTTTTCTTCTGGAAACTTCAAATGCTGAATTGTCCATCATATCTATAACACAGATCTCACCTTTACTATAGGCTTTTATATGATTTATGTTAATAATAACACTTTTATTGATCCTGATAAAATCCCCCACCTTTTCAAGCATATCTTCAAAGAGCTTTAGGTCCTTAGCGGAATGATACCGTGTGTCATCTATAAGCTTCAGTTCACAAAGCTCTCCTTTCATTTCAACTGAAATTATTTCATCAATATTTATTAAAACTACTTTTCCATTATTATGTATAGGTATTTTGCTGATAAGATCATCTTTATCTGCAAGCGTTTTAATAAAATGAAAAACATTGTTATTTTGCTCATGTGCCCGGATCTTTGCAATTGCTTTATCAACTACAGGTATAAGCTTTGTATAATCTATAGGTTTTAAAATATAACCAAGTGCATTAAATTCAAATGCTGTAATGGCATATTCGTTGAATGCTGATACAAAGATTACTTCGAAATTAATCACATCAAATAATTTCAATAGGTCAAACCCACTTTTGTGAGGCATTTTAATGTCGAGAAAAACAAGTTGGGGGCCAAGCTTGTTTATTTTCCCGAATGCTTCGTTCGCATCCGCAGCTTCACCAATAATACTAATTAATGGACAATACCTCTCTAACAATGTATTCAGTACATTTCGGTTATGCTCCTCATCATCAATGATTATAGCTTTAATCGCACTCATTCCTTTATATTATCTAACTTAATTATGATTTTTGTCCCGGTTTGTATATTATATTCATTTACCAGATCAATGATTTCAATTTTGTGATTTAATGTATTTGATAAACGGTTTAAAATTTCCAGTTTATCGGTTACCAGTTTTGTACCTTTCGAGGCCGGATTTACCGTTTTATTGAGGTCTCTTCCTACACCATTATCTTCAATCTCTATTTTAATTAAGCCTGCTTCCATCCGTATATTAATTTTTAAGGCAGCATGTCGCGAATTACCCAAAGGTAACAAGCCATGCCATATAGCATTTTCAATAAACGGCTGCGTGATCATAGTGGGTATCAAAACATTCTTTACATCAATCTCTTTACTGACGTTCAATTCGAAGTTAAATTCATTTTTAAAACGAAGTTGCTCTAATTCAATATTTAATTTTATGATCTCCAACTCTTCTGAAAGAGTCACATAATCTTTATCCGAAAAATTAAGCACTTGCCTTAAAAAGTAGCTGAACTTAGCAATATATTGACCTGCTTTTTCTATATTATTTTTATAAATCAGTTCTTGTATGGCGGCTAAACAATTTGATATAAAGTGAGGATTCATCTGTGCTTTGATAACTTTCAATTCCAGCGCAGTAACCTTATTTATAAGATCAAACTGCTCCTTCTGTTTTTTTAAATTTCGTTTGTTCCTAATAATTAAAATAATGATAACTATAATTAGTACCAGAATTATACTGCCGTATTTTAAAACTTCATTCAGCGTATTTTTAAATGCATTGGGGTTAGGTGATTGATACAATTCCTTGATTTCTTTCTCTGATAATACTCTATGAAAAATCTGGATGTCGTCAAAAGAGGCTTGAGTGAATCTTTCATTTTTTTTATTTGCCGAATGCCCTACCATTACAGAGTCACCTGATAAATAGGAGGTTTCAAAACCTTTTGAAAACTTCTCCTGAAGTTCACCGTTTACATATAACGCAAAATAATTACTGTCGAATGTTATAACCAAATGATACCAATCGTTAAAATTCAGAGCCAATATTGAATAAGCATTAACATCCTTCGTTGAATCTTTACTCGAACTTGCCCCTATTTTTTGACTATAGCACTCATACCCCATGGCATAAGCATTTATAAAATCGTCGCCAGGACCATTTTTAGCACGGATGATCGGATTACTGTCATATCCTTTGCCCGTATATATTCTTCTCTCAATATTTACCCATAAAGAAATAGTTGCATGCTTAGGTTTTAATAATTCGGAAGATCCTAAATTTAAATAGCTTGAGCTATGGCCATGGGTATACGCTGCGGATCGTTCATTTCCAAATCGATCTTTTACTAATGAAACACCAACAAATTTTGGGATCACCTTATTATCTTTTTCCTTGATTTCATGATCATTGAAATCAAAAGTTAAAACCTCATTCGAATCTGCTTGCGCGAAAGTTATATAAGGAATACAAATAAAAAGAAAAAATATGTATCTACTTAAACCGTTAAATACGTTCTTCATTATTTTGATCATAAACTTTATTTTAAGATCTCATCAAAACATTTACCCATGTAAGCGATCATATCATCATTTACCATAGGTGTTACACCAATCCAAAATGTATCGTTCACAATAATATCCGTATTTTTTAAATCGCCCACTACGCGGTAATTCAAGCCTTTAAAATAAGGTTGCTTACGCAAGTCGCCCGCAAACAATAAACGCGTCGCAATTTTTTTATCGTTTAGTTTTTCTATGATCTCATTACGACTGATTCCTGCATCTTTTTTAACGGTTATCAAAAAACCAAACCATGATGGATTAGAATTTGGTGTTGCTTCGGGCAAAATCAATTTATCGGTGTGTTTTATAAGCACTGATTTTAATTGATCAAAATTATGCCGGCGTATTTTTACAAACTCATCAAGTTTTTCTAATTGTGCCAAGCCTAACGCCGCCTGCATGTCTGTAATTTTTAAATTAAAGCCCTGACGCGAATAAATATATTTATGATCATAGCCCATTGGCAGATCACCTAATTGCTGGCAAAATCGCAAGCCGCAGGTATTATCTTTGCCAGGCTCGCACCAACAATCACGTCCCCAATCGCGGAACGATTCCATTATTTTTTTAAGCTTTGCATTAGAAGTAAATACAGCGCCTCCTTCTCCCATAGTAATATGATGCGCGGGATAGAAACTTAAGGTTGCTACATCACCGAACGTGCCCACGTGTTTGCCGTTATAAGTTGCTCCTAAAGCATCGCAACAATCCTCCATCAGCCACAGGTCGTGCTTCTCACAAAAAGCGGTAATAACATCCAAGTTAAATACATTACCCATTGTATGAGCAATAACAACTGCTTTGGTCTTTGGGCTTAATGCCGCTTCTAAATGTGTAATATCAATTTCGTAATGAGGAATGGTTACATCCAAAAAAACGGGAACGGCCCCATATTGTAAAATAGGATTTACGGTTGTAGGAAAAGATGCTGCTACAGTAATCACTTCATCACCGGGTTTAATAGCATCGTTACCGAGCTCTTTAGCCGTAAGGGCTGAAAATGCTACAAGGTTGGCAGAGGAGCCTGAATTAACCGTTAAAACTGATTTTATATTAATATACTTTGCCAGTTTTTTTTCGAATTCAGCATTAAAATGGCCCGTTGTAAACCATGCGTCTAATGCAGAATCCGTAATATATTGTAATTCTTTATGGTCGAATACTTTCCCGCTAACCGGCACAGGTGATTCGCCCCCTACAAATTGTTTTTCCTTAAATACTTCTTTATGATATTCTTCAATTAAAGAATGTATTTTATTTTTTATTTCTAATGCTTTCGACATTGTTGCTATGTTTAAACGCAAAGGGCGCTAAGTTTTTAATATAAAAAGAATACAGAGTATGAACAAAAATCATGTGATCCCTCAGCTTTTTTTACTGCAATACTTTTTTATCTGTTCTACCCTACAATCATACATGTGATTAGTTTTATCTAACTCCTGAAGATACCCCTCAATAGTGAAGCGTATGGTCTCTTCAAAATTTAATTTCGGTTTCCAGTTTAATAAATTTACAGCTTTAGTAATATCTAATTTTAATAATCCTGCCTCATGCAGTTTTGTAACTGTACTCGGTGAATCAATTTTTATTGACGGTATCATTTTTTTTACTTCGTTTACTACATCTGCTACACTGTAATTTTCAAAAGCGGCAGGTCCGAAATTCCACCCGCCTGAAAATAGTTTTCCGTCAGTCCATAATTTTTCGCCCAGCTTTAAATACCCGAACAACGGCTCTAATACAAATTGCCATGGCCTTACAGAATTCGGGTTACGGATCACCGATATTTGCTGCGATTCGTAAGCTCTCATCATATCCGGGATAATGCGGTTATCTGCCCAATCACCCCCGCCTATAACGTTCCCTGCCCTGCCCGAAGCAACATGAGCTGTGCCCGGTTTACTAAAAAATGATTTTAAATAAGAATTCGTAATTAATTCGGAGCAACCCTTTGAGGCACTATACGGATCATCTCCGCCCATAGCGTCATTTTCGCGGTAACCCCACATCCATTCGTTATTCTGATAGCATTTATCGGTAGTAACATTAACGGCAACTTTTACAGAGGGACAATTTCTTGCAGCTTCAAAAAAATTAACGGTTCCCATTAAATTAGTCTCAAAATTATAATGCGGATCGTTGTATGATTCAATTACCAGGGGCTGTGCTGCCAAATGAAAAGTAATGTCAGGCTTTATTTCATTAAAATAGTCTTGAAGCTTTTCTTTATCTCTTATATCTCCAATTTTATGATTCATTTTTTGAGCCAAACCGGTGGTTACAAAATTATCTTTTTCGGAGCCCGGTTCAAGTGAATACCCGTATACATCCGCTCCTAATTCTTTCAACCAAATACACATCCACGACCCTTTAAAGCCCGTGTGGCCTGTAACAAGAATTTTTTTATTCTTATAACAATTTGAAAATAAATCAAGTGAATCCATCCGTTTTAAAAATACTTTTAAATTTTAAGCTGAGCAAATTAAAAAAACCGGTGTTATCCTATCCATAAGCTTTAAAAATAAGTATATTTTTGAATATTATGAGGGCCTTATTTCCTCTATTATCAACTGAATAGAGGTATTTCCCCTGAATTCATTTTCTTTAATTTTATAGACAATATCTACCGGAATATTTCTTTTAAAAAAATGAATATAATCTGCTTTATTAAAAGCAATGGCCTCAATTTTAGTCAATTTCGAATTGGGCTGATACAGCTCTACTTTTAAATGATTGGCGCCGACTACTTTTGCAAAACCGGTATCCAATACACCTTTACTAAAAAATACAGGTGTCATATTAAGAGGGCCGTGTGGCGCAAACTGATTAAGAATCCGCACTATTTTTTCATTGATCTCATCCAGCTTAATTTCTACATCAATTTCTACCATAGGCACCAGCATGTGGTCTTTAATAGTAGAAGCTACTTCCCGTTCAAAAGCATCCATAAAAGCCGGAACGTTTTCTTTTTTTAATGATAAGCCCGCGGCAAATTTATGTCCCCCGAATTGTTCCAATAAATGACTGCAATTTTCAATGGCGGTATATACATCAAAATCTTTTACACTGCGTGCCGAACCGGAAACCATACCGTTTGATTCCGTTAATACGATGGTGGGCTTGTAATATTTTTCGATAACACGGGAAGCCACAATACCCACAATGCCCTTATGCCATAAGGGATTAAAAAGTACAGTGGATTTTCGATAGGGCGTTATAACATCATTTTCTAAAATTAAAAGAGCTTCGTCGGTAGTCCCGAGATCAAGGTCTCTGCGTTGTGAGTTGGTGATATTTAATTTTTGAGAAAAATTTAACGCTTCTTCTTCATTGCATATTAACAGCTCTACAGCCTTAGAGCCATGCTCAATACGGCCTGCAGCATTAATACGCGGGCCTATTGTAAATACTAAAGCTGTAATATCAAGTTCCTTTTCTGCCTTGCTTAAGGCGATCAATGATTTTAGCCCCGGGGAAGGGTCAGTATTGAGTTTCTTTAAACCGAAATAAGCCAATACCCTGTTCTCCCCGGTTATGGGAACTATATCGGAAGCAATACTTGTTACCACCAGGTCCAGGTATTTAAATACTTCCTGCTCATCAATGCCTTGCTTTATACAAAACGCCTGTGATAATTTAAACCCTATGCCGCAGCCTGCCAGCTCTTTATAAGGGTACGGACAATCGGCTTGTTTAGGATCTAAAACGGCAAGTGCCTTAGGAATTTCATCACCCGGCAAATGGTGATCACAAATTATAAAATCAATATTTTTGCTATTCGCATACTCAATTTTATCATTGGCTTTTATCCCGCAATCTAAGGCAATAATTAAGGAGTAATTATTTTCGGCGGCGTAATCAATACTCTGAAAAGAAATGCCGTATCCCTCGCTATACCTGTCGGGAATATAATAACGAATTTGATCAATATACTTTTTAAAAAAGCTGTAAACCAATGCTACAGAGGTTGTCCCGTCGACATCATAATCCCCGAAAATCAATACTTTTTCGTTAGTTGCAATGGCTTTTATAATTCGTTCTATGGCCGCATGCATTCCTTTCATTAAAAAAGGATCATGAAGCATATCTAATGAAGGACGAAAAAATACTTTTGCTTCATCAAAACTATTAATACCTCTTAACACTAATAGTTTCGCAATAATCTCATCAACCGTTAATGCATTTTGTAAAGAGGAAACTACTTCGCTATCCTTCACTTGATGTATGTTCCATTTCTTCTCCACGTAGGGTATATGATTATGTCACTTTGCGCGAGATCGAAGAGCGGATGTTAATAAATAACTTCGGCCGGTTTTTAACTCCGCTCAATCAGCACTGCACGAACTCAGGTTAATTTTTTTACTTTGAGGTTAAATTTACACAAATCCTATGATAGTAGTGCAATCTCTGTTACAAATTCATTGTTGCCTGCACTTCAACATTTATCTTTTTCGCGATTATACGAAATGCTATATTACAAGAGGATAATTTGCAGTTCTTATTTTTGGCGTACCGGTACTATTTCAAAATAAACCTTACCAATAGTCTTTATTTTCAAGAGCAAAAATTAACAAACTATTTTGACCGGATCCTAACCCTAATTTTTTATTGATATTATACCGATGATTTTCTGTCGTTTTTTCACTGACAAATAATTTTTGTGATATTTCCTTTGTTGTTTTTTGTTCTGATATTAATTTTAAAATACTTATTTCCGTACTTGTAAGTTTAGTCAAAATTTCTTTAAATTTTTGATCATTCAGTAAATAACTTTTTTTACTGTTTAATTTTTCGTTAAGGCCTACACTAACATATTTATCGCCATTATGAACTTTTTCAATGGCAATTGCCAGTTCCTCTGCCGCGTTATCTTTCAGGAGATATCCGAAAGCGCCAATTTCCATAGATTTTAAATAAAGATCGGCTTCTTTTAATAAGGTTAGTATTAACACTTTTGTTTTATTAGTTTTTTCACCACAAATTTTTTCGCACACTTGTAACCCGTTTAATCCGGGCATTTCAAGATCCAAAACCGCTACATCAGGTTTTAATCTATAAATTAAGTCTACTGCTACAGTTCCATTCTCTGCTTCTCCAACAAGATTTAATTGTGCAGCCGATTTAATTACATTAACCAACCCTAACCTAAAAATGGGGTGGTCATCAGCTATTAATACATTTATTTTATCCATTATAAACTGTAATTTCAATCTTTGTTTCGCCCGGTTTTGAATTTATTTTTAATACTCCCCCTATTAGCTTTACTCTTTCTTTAATAGACGTTAAACCAAGCGTCTTTTTTAACTTTGCTTCTGAATAATTAAATCCGATGCCGTTATCGTAAATGTAAAGCTTAGTTTCATTTTTATAATTTTGCAGGGTAATTCTTGCATCACGGGCTTGCGAATGTTTAATGATATTACTAATGCATTCCTGTATAATCCTGTATAGATTAATTTGTTTTTCACTGCTAAGTATTGCATTCAAAATTTCAATTTCATAACTAAAATATATATCAGTAATTTTAGAAACTTCTTCAATATTACTTTCAATAGCTATTTTTAAACCTAATTTTTCAAGCTGCACAGGATGTAAGTTTCTTGAAATACTTCTTAATTCTTCGATCGTTTTTTCCATTAGTGTCTTATCATCCGCCATCTTATTTTTCATTATTAATAAATTCTGGCCTATACCGTCATGCAACTCTTTCGCTATCCGAATTCTTTCGTCTTCCTGCGATTTAACCAACTGCTGAAGGAAATAATTTTGCCTAAATCGTTGCCGTCTATTATATACCAAAGCAGTTAAAAATATAATTATCAACGAAGCAGAAAATATAATTACAATAATTAAATTTCGATTAGCAATTCTTTTTTTTGTTTCTGAAGCTTTTTGAATCTTTTCTGAATTTAGAAGTTTTATTTCATCATCTTTAATTTTTGATTCAAATTTTATAATTTTCTCGTTAATGTATTTTACATTTTCCAATTTATTCAGCGAATCTTTAATTTTAATTAAATCATAATAATATAAAAAAGCCCTTGTAGAATCACCTTGTTTTATGGATAAGTCTGAAAGAGATTTGTAATTAAAAACAAGGATGGGTAAGCGACCGGTTTCTTTGTTAATGGTTAAAGATTTAATAAAATGCTCTTTAGCTTTAACGTAGTTACCTTTAGCTGAATAAATTTCTCCGATATTTTGATTTAGTGTAGCTTCACACTCTTTATTTTTTAGAGGTATAATAAAATTCAAGCCCTTATTAAAATAAAACAAGGCACTGTCATTGTTTTCCTTTGCAGAGTAAATTGATCCGATAGCATTATAGATATAAACGAGCGAAAGCTTATCATTAATACTGTCTTTTAACTTAAATGCCTTCGAATAATATAATAACGCTGAATCATTTTGATTTGCATCACCAAAATTAGTTCCCATATTATAAAATATTCCAAAAAGCGCATTTTTATCGTTTGTTCTTTCTGAAATGTTAATCGCGATTCTATAAAAATAAGCAGCGTTCAAATAATTATGGAGATCATTATTTATTACCCCGACAGACAAATACAAACTGCTTATTTCACTATCGTTTTTTAAATTTTCCGCTATTTTAGCGGCTTTTAAATAATAATCAAGGGCCAAATGGTATATCCCCCTAACCTGGTAAATATCACCTAAAATTTTATAATTTTTTAAAATTTCACTTTTATCATTAATTTGATGAGCAATTACTAATGCCTTTATACAATACATTTTTGCCGTATCAAATTCAGATGTCAAATAATAGGCTCGTGAAATTAACCGATAAGAAATAGCTTTACCTTTAAAGTAATTTATTTTTTGGGATATAGAAAAAGCCAATTTAGCTATTTCAATGGCCTTAGGATAATTTTTATCATGCCTCAGATCTGTGCTGTATTGAAGTAGCTTTTTGACTTTAATTGTGTCATTTTTCGCAATAAGTACCTGTTTGTATAAGGAATCAATATTATTCCCTTTAACAGGAAAAAATGTACTGATGAAAATAAAAAATAGGTATAACACTTTTTTTATCATAAAATAATTAAAGGTAGAAAATCAAATTCATAAGTATCAATTTAAACTCATTATTTATATCCTATAAACAGTGATTGAATAAATGAGGACTTGCCCCTATTTCAAATATACATTAAGTAGAATACTTTTGAGAAAACACACTAATTAATACCTAATAATCAAAAGCAATGAAACACAGATTCATCTTATTTATTTTTTTAGTAACGGTTTATGCCGGAAATGCCACCAATTACTATGTAAATGCTGCTACGGGTAACAATTCATTTAACGGATTAACGCCTTCTGCCGCAAAACAAACCCTGGGGTGGTTTTCATACAGCACAACGTTTCTTCATCCGGGCGATACAATTTTTGTAATGAACGGCACTTACATCAATGGAACCGCAAGCAGTGTTTTAAACTTGAAAGCCTCAGGATCAACAAATAATCCTATTGTTATTACCAATTATCCAACACATAACCCCTTATTAAAATTCAATAGCTGGGCAGGCATAAATTTATCAGACAGCATTCATCATATTGTTATCAACGGCTTAAAAATTCAAGGAAATAATTCTAACGTAACTTTAGCAATGGCCCTTAATCAACCTGCAAGTTGTTCCAATACTGTTGGACCTGTTGACGCTGCTTACAACGGCAGCGGTATTTCAATTGATGGAAGAACAAACGGTAAACATGTTCATCATATTACGGTTCAAAATTGTGAGATTTTTGAGTGCGGTAACGCCGGTATTGCATCACTGCAAGGTGACTATTTAACCTATGAAAATAACCGTATTTATAATAACTCCTGGTATACAATATATGGCGGAAGCGGGATCTCCAATCTAAATTCTTGGAATTATGATAATCATGCATCTTCGCCTTATTCGATGATTATAAGAAACAACATTGTATATGGAAATGAACTTTTGGTTCCTTGGGTTGGCGCTCCGTGTGCTATAACCGACGGTAACGGTATTATTATTGATTCACAAAGTAATGCCACCACAACATTAACTGCCTATTCGGGAAAAACTTTAATTGAAAACAATGTCGTTTATAAAAACGGTGGAAGAGGAATACATATATATGCAAGCGCTAATGCAGATGTAAGAAATAATACGTGTTTTTTTAATGGAAAAAGTGCGGCAATTTCGGGAGGTGAAGTTACCGTTATCACGTCAACCAAT
>JBBRHI010000021.1:0-12763 GCA_038222995.1 Bacteroidia bacterium
ATGCATCGGAATATCTATAACCCTAACAGGAAACGGAGCGAATACCTATACGTGGACAAACGGAATTAACAACGGTGTAGCATTTACACCAACTGTTTCGGCAACTTATACTGTAACGGGAACAGATATAAATGGGTGTAATGGTTCAACCATAAAGTCCATCACAGTAAACTCACTGCCTACCCTTGGAGCCACAACAAATGCTTCATTAATTTGTGTCGGGCAAACAGCTACTATTACTGCTGTAGGCGCTGTAAGCTATACGTGGAATACTACACAGAACACGCCAAGTATTGTAGTGAATCCAAGTATTACCACCACTTACACCATAAGCGGAACAGGGGCAAACGGATGCATAGGATCGATCTCCTTTACACAAAACGTATCCAACTGTACAGGAATTGAGGACTACTTAGCCACCGAGTTTGAATTGAACGGCTATCCAAATCCTAATAACGGTGAATTTACAGTAACTTCAACTAATGATATTAAAGTAATTTTGTTTAACAGCATTGGTGAATCCGTAAGAACAGCAGAGCTAACACACGGTAACGAGCATAAAGTTATTCTTGAAGGGTTAGCTTCAGGCATATATTTTTTAAAAGGACTAAATACCGGCGGAACTATAACCAAAAAAATTATAATTAGTAACTAAAAAATTTAAATTAAAAAAGCTGCTTTTAAAAGCAGCTTTTTTAATTAAGATGGTTAAGGGGTTGACCATTATTGTGCCCCGAACCTAAAACCTAAGGTTGGCCTGTTTTGCGAGCCCTCTACTGCAAAGTGTTTCACATCGTCTAACGTTAATATAGAAAGATCTTCGGGTTTGCGTTCGTTGCTTGGGATAGATGCCATGCGTAAATTTTGTTTCATTACGCATTCACCAACCGTTTGCCTAATGGTTCGCGCGTTACCGAAGAATTTATCTTTTTTAGCAACAAGGTCTTTAAAATAATTCGTTAAATGAGCCATTGCTTCTTCGTTAGGAATTAATCCTTCTTTCTTTAATAAATTTTGCGCGATAGTTACCAGTTGTTCAGGCTCATAATCACTGAATGAATAGGTTTTATCAAAACGCGATTTTAAGCCCGGGTTCATTTCCACAAATTGATGCATATTACCTGGATATCCTGCTACGATCACACCAAATTGCCCGCGCTTATCTTCCATTTGTTTTAAAATCACCTCAATAGCTTCCTGTCCAAATACGCCGCCTTCCGCTAAAGCATAGGCTTCATCAATAAATAAAATTCCACCCATAGCCGCATCAATTTTTTCACGTGTTTTAATAGCAGTTTGTCCTGTAAAGCCCGCTATTAGACCCTCACGGTCTACTTCGATCACATGGCCCCGTTCCAATAATCCTAACGACTTATAAATTTTTGAAATGATCCGTGCCAAAGTTGTTTTTCCTGTTCCCGGGTTGCCTGTAAATACGGAATGAAGCGAAAATTTATTCACTACATCTTTTCCAATCTCATTATAAAAACGGATCAGCTTCACAAGCTCATTTACATCTTGTTTAATGTTATCCATTCCCACTAACTCGTTCAATTCAGACAACGCCAGTTGCAGCTCTTTTTCATTGACAAATAATTTCAGTTTTTTCTTTTCATTTGAAACAAATACGTTTTTAAGATCAGCCAAGGTAATAGTTGAAAGATCTTCTTTTGTAAGAGTATCCATGTTTTCCGATTTCATTAAGCGCAAACCCATATCTTGCTTAGCTTCTTCAATAACACCGTTCACAAAACGCGCATTCCCAAAACTCTTATCACGTTTACGATAGGCTTCCGTAAGCTGCTCTTTTAAATAATCCTGTGCTTCGGCTGCAACGGTTAATTGTTTATGCTCTGCCGCATATTGAGAAATTTCATACAACTCATCCGGTAAATAATCGTCGAAATGAAAATATTGTGAAAACCTGGATTTAAGCCCGGGGTTACTGTCAATAAATGTATCCATCTCTTTAGGATAACCGGCTACGATGATAGCAATATCACCCACACCGTCACTCATTTCTTTGATGATGATCTCTACTACTTCTTTGCCAAAATCCTTACTGTCTTCTCCTGAACGCGCTAATGAATAGGCTTCATCAATAAATAATATACCGCCGCGTGCTTCATCAATCGCTTTTTTTACTTTAGGTGCTGTTTGCCCTATATACTCTCCTACCAAAACCGAACGGTCTACTTCATACACATGGCCTTTAGTTAACAGTCCCATTTTTTGATATATTTTTCCGAGTTTTTTTACGACTGTTGTTTTTCCTGTTCCGGGATTGCCTGTAAATACAGAGTGCAAGGATAATTGTGAGCCGTCATCAAACCCTTTTTCTTTACGAAGTTTTGTGAAATTTAAATAGGTAATGTTTTCATGAATGCTCTTTTTAACACCTTCCAATCCTATCAGGTCATCCACTTCTTTTAATAATTCATCCAATGTTTTTTCGGGAACTACTATCGTGTTTCCGGCTATCGTGTTTGAGCTGCCGGAATTTATGGCTAGAGTTTGATCTATACTACTAATAAGCGTCAGCTCTCCTTCCTCTTCTGCGTCCTTGCAATCAAAAGAAACGGCGCCTAATAATGCGTCCATAAAAACAACCTCTAAAGCATATTGATCGTCTTTCCATGAACCGGGTATATCATTACCCCAACCCAGATCCAAAGTATAGCTGTAATCTTTTTTATCGGCATCTATATAGCCTGTTTTTTGCTGATGTGCTTTGTGCTGCCCCGCATCATCCACGTAATTAAGAAATACTTCATAATTAAAAGCCGTGTTAGTACTTACTTTTATTTTTATTTCGGCCCAAATATATTGTGTTGTATCCTTATTAAACGTTTTAAGATATTTACGCTGGCGCTGATTCCATCCATCGACATTACCATGATATAATTTTACATGTTCTATTGTAAAATAAGGATTAAAATTTTTGGTTACTAAACCAACATCTTCCACATAAAACCTTTGTTCACCAACGTTTACACCATCAATGGCTGCTACCCACCGATAGGTCCCTTTTTTCCAAAATGCACCTTGGTTCGGTGTTCCCCAACCATCACGTACATACACAATATTATCATCTTTACTAACTTTCAATTCAGAATCGAGAGAACAAATAATTTTGTTACCGGCTGTTAATACCTCTTCGCAGGTAATTACTGCTTTTCCTGTCCAGTCTTCTTCATCAAACAATTTATTATACAAAGCCAATTCAAAACGCAGGTAGGTTGTTTCGGCCCTGTCAAATATGGTACGGTATCTTTTAGTAGAGTTTGCCATCCATTCATCGGAGGAGTATGCTGAAAGGCTTTTGAATTTAAAACGTTTTTCCATTGCTGAAACTATTAAAGGTTATTAATTATTTTTGAGATACAGCTGCCATTTCCAGGCACTTAACATCATATCATCTAAATTATATTTCGGAATCCATTCGAGTTCGCGTTTTGCAAAATCATTATTCGCATAAATGTTTATAACATCGCCCGCACGGCGAGGCCCTATCTCATAATTTAATTTTTCGCCGCTTACTTTTTCGAAAGAGTGAATGGCTTCTAAAACACTTACTCCTGTTCCTGTTCCTAAATTAAACACGGAACACTGTTTTTTTTGTTTGCCGGCAATCAGGTAATTCATTGCTTTTACATGCGCGTCCGCAATATCGCTTACATGTATATAATCCCTTATACAGGAACCGTCGCGTGTATCGTAATCACCGCCAAACACCGTTAGCTTAGGTAAAAGGCCTGCAGCAGTAAGTGTAATATAGGGAACTAAATTGTCGGGTTTTGAATTTGATAATTCACCGTTAAGCGCTGAAACATGCGCCCCTACCGGATTAAAATAACGCAGTAAAACTGTTTTAAATGAAGGGTCGCTTTTAGTGAAATTACGCACTATATCTTCGCCCATTTGCTTAGTTTGTGCATAAGGCGATTCGGCAACGGAAAAAGGCGTTTGCTCAGTAACAGGCAATACATCAACATTACCGTATACCGAACAGGAAGAGGAGAAAATAAAATTAGGGATTTGCTTAAGTTTACAAATTTTTAAAATGTTAATTAAGGAGCCTAAGTTATTATGATAATATAATAAGGGATCGGCAACCGATTGCGGCACTGATTTGAAGGCAGCAAAATGAATAATACCTACCGGGTTTTTAATTGAATTTACGGCAAACTCCAAGGTTTCGGAATTTGAAATGTCAACATTAAAATTTTTAATTCGTTTGCCTGTTATCGCTTCAATCCTATCGAATGTTTTGACTGTGGAATTCGAAAAGTTATCGACAGACACAACGTTATAATCTGTTTGTTTTAACAATTCAATGATGGTATGTGATCCTATGTAACCTGCCCCACCTGTAACAATTATTGTTTGCATAATGCGTAGAAATTTTGTGCTACTAAATATAAAAAAAAATTGTATGATAGTTATTATTCCGCTATATTTATTTTACGGAATGGGTTCTCTGAGAAATAGTCTTTTTAAGGTTTTGTATAGATGTAGGGTTGGAGATATCCTCCTCTCCTTAAACCGAAAAAAGCAAAGAATCCCGGTATTGGTTTTCCATAAAATTATTCCCGAATATGACGAAGTTTGGCCCGGTATACATCCAAAGCTGTTTGAAAAGATAATTACGTTACTAAAAAGACATTATACCATTTTACCGCTAACAGACCTTTATACCAAACAGCCTGAAGAGTTGGAAAATGCCTGTTTTATTACCTTTGACGACGGCTATAAAGATTTTTTAGATTACGCCTATCCTATTCTGAAAAAAGATAACACTCACTCTACATTGTTTGTTTTGCCGACAGATATTATAAATAAAGGCCACATCTGGACATCTACGATCGTTTTTTTGTGAAACATTATTCTTTTAATGAGGTCCGTGATTTTTTTGAAAGAAGGCATATTTTAATTAATTACCGTGATACTTCCAGCGGTTTTAAACTGAATTTAGACATCACGGTGCGACTGTGTGATATGGCTCATTCCGAAAGGTCTTTGATCATTGAAGCGCTTCAAAATAAATTTGTAACTGATAATCGCATTATAGAACAGGAATTATTATCGTTTGATGAATTACGCAAACTAGATCAACGTGTTGTTACTATTGCTTCTCACAGCCTTACGCATCCAAGTTTTAAAAAAGAAACAGATCCCTATTTTATTGAAAAAGAATTGCTTGATTCAAAACACATTATTGAAAAAGAATTAAATGCAAAAGCAGAAATATTCGCTTTTCCGTTTACAAAATGGAATGACATTTCCTTAGCCTATGCTAAACAGCTATATGCCATTTGTTTCACAAAAATAAATGATCTTATTAGCCTTAAAAAAATAAAAACCGACAAAGACTATTTATATAATCTGCCACGTTTTAATATTCATCATGATACAGCTGAAGAAGTCTTTTTTCTGATCAACGGCTTTCATAATAAATTATACAGCTAGTTTTTTACAGGTTATAAAAATCCAGTTATCTAATTTTTTAAGGTTATCTATTTTTTCTGATTTAGAATAAAATACCACATCTTCAAAATGATGCGAGTGTAATTGCTGCTCAACAAAACCGGGCGTTGTATAAAAAGTCATTAACCTGTAATTATGGGCGCTGTCATTAATTATGGAGTAGTTTTTCGTTTTCACCTCTTTAACCTTATTAAATAGGTTCCTTCCATAAAACGGCATTAACTTAACAACTGTTTTAATTCTTGCAAATAAACTTATTGCGTGGTCTGTCCATAGTGTTTTAGTAAGCGAAATATGGTCCATGTTATGAGTAGAAAAAAAGAAAATTCCGCCCGGCTTTAGGATTCGGCCTATTTCTGAAAGTATTTTTTCCCTGTCTTTTAAATCAACATAGTCTATCCCGTTAAATGAAAAATTAACCATATCGAAGCTATGATCTTTAAATGCACATAAATTTCTTGCATCCATTAAACGAATGTCTGCTTTAGGGTATACAGCTTTTACTCCATTTACAAACCCTTCCGAATAATCTATACCTGTATACTGTTTACACTTCTCTATTAAGTAACGCGTTGTTCGTCCGCCGCCAATACCAATATCCAAAGGAGTTCCTGTATTAAGGATCGATTCATTGGCACGAAAAACATATTCTTCTACAGGCAGAATTACAGTTAAGTCTCCATACCATTTTAGTATGTCTTTCGAACTATAGGCTTTATGGTTTTTATCACTCATCTTAATTTTTTAAGAAGGCTTAATACTTTGTTATTGTATATAACGCCACTGTATTCTTTTACTTTATATGTCGTAAACTGTTCTTTAAATTTATTGATGTTAAGCAATTGAAGGTCATCTTTACCTTGATACCAGCCGCAAAAATCGTAATACTGAACCCCTTCTTTTTTAAAATGAAGTATATCAAGCCAGTGAAGCGCGCGGTGAGCCCGACCATATTGGGATCCGTTAAAAGACTGATTGCTGTGCCTGAGCGTAAAAGAATATAAATTTGCGGCACGTTGTTTATTAATACGGTAAAAATTAATGCAAAGGTAATTACCGTTTTGCTTAAGATAAGATACTCCCAGTAATCCGTGTTTATTATACGCTTTTAACCGGAATTTCTCGGCTTTACGAATATTTTTTACAGCAGCAAACTCATTAAATAATTCAATAAACCCTGTAAGTTCACGCTCGGAAAGATCTGTTATGAGCCGGTATTCGAAATTACAATTATTGATAAATGAAAGAACCTCTGACCGTGTTCGATGATAGATCCCTCGCCAAATGGATGTTTCCGGTTGTTGAAGATCTATTAAAAGAGTATAAAACTCATGAAGTGCGTCACCGGGATTTTCAGGGCATTGTATATATTAGTTGATATCAGCATCGTTAACGCCTCCTGCGCTCATAAAGCGGTCGTTTACCGTAAATAAAAATCGTTTGTATTTTACCTGAAATAAAGAGGACAGTTGCATTATTTAAATTTATATCTATATTTTTACGAAACCATGGAAGAAAGGTACTTAGATATATATGATTTACTCTTAAGCCCTTTCTATTTTTTACTGATCATGTATATAGCGTATTACTATAAAAATACGAAATTACGGATACATGGTAAAAAGCATTATACCTATTTTTTACCGGCCCTGTTTTGTAAAATATTCGGGAGCATTTGCCTCTGCCTCATTTACACGTATTATTACAACGGGGGCGATGTGAACAATTATTACTCCTCCACCAGAATATTTGTAAATGTGCTTCTGGAAGGTCACCTTGACAAATTCTTTGACATGGTAGATTACAAAAACAATAATATCAATTATATTTTATCTTCCGGAAATGTATATGGAGGAGGGCTGGGCTTTAGCCCAAGTGATTATTATGCATTATTTACCGTGGTACTTACCATTCCTATTTGCCTTGTAGCTTGCAAAAGCTTTATTGTTACATCAATGATTCTGGCAAGCTTAAGCTTTATCGGTTTATGGAAAATGTATGAGGTATTCATTGATCAATTCCCGCAATTAAAAAAAGAATTTGCTTATGCCATTTTCTTTATTCCATCCGTTTTCTTTTGGGGATCAGGTATTTTGAAAGACACTTACACATTTAGTGCCGTAGGGTTTTATATATGCGGCTTGTATAATTATCAAATTCTCAAAAAAAGACATTTACAATATTTATTTATGATAATAGGCGCGGTTATTATATTTATTTACATTAAACCTTATTTCTTTTTTGCGTTATTACCGGGCTCATTAATATGGATTTTCTTTAACCGTATAAAAAACATGAAAAATCAGCTTTTAGCAGTCGTAATTATTCCCGTATTATTATTTGTCGCCCTGGGATTTGTTGTTTTTTTATTAAATAATTTCGGCCAATACTTAGGTGAGTACAGCCTTGATAATGTGTTAAATAAAGCGGTTAAAACCCAACAGGATCTGATACGCGAACAATATGGAGGAAACAGCTATAACATTGGTGAATTTGAACCTACCATACAGGGGGTTTTGATGAAAACACCTGCGGCTCTTAACTTGGCTTTATTCAGGCCATATATATGGGATGCCAGAAATCCTGTTATGCTACTTTCAGGTATTGAAAATTTATTTATGTTATCGTTTAGCTTATATATTTTAATTAAAGTAAAATTTTCTACTTTAATCAAATCCATATTCAGCCACCCTTTATTAATTTTCTCCATACTCTTCGCCCTGTTCTTTGCTTTTTCGGTAGGCCTTACAACAGCAAACTATGGGGCTTTAGCGAGGCTTAAAATACCGTGTATTCCTTTTTATGTTTCGTCTTTATTTATACTATATAATCTTAATAAGGAAAGCTTTAAGCGTAGATAGAACCGTAAATAGAATCCGCAATGGTAAAATTTCTATATTTTTCAGCAACTGCCCGTATTTTAGTACGCGTCGTTTTAGTGGTTATAAGCTCCTCTATTTTTTTTACGGCCTGTAAATAACTTTCCGGCGTTAGCTCTCTCAGCACATACCCAATGTTGTACTCTTCTATGATATCACTGTCAACAGATATATCTTTAGTAATAACAACAGGTAAACCCATGGCCCAGTATTCACCATTTTTTATGGGTGTGCAATACTTTTTGGTAGCCACCGGTTTAACAGGACAGATGCCGAAATTACCTAAAGCCATATATGACGGCACTTCCCTGTGCGGTACAAATTTTTTAATAATTGTACTAACCGGCAAACCTGATAGGTTACAGAACTCGGTTATTTCTTCATCGCTCTGGTTAGTTAAAAGCAATACTTTAAATTTTTCTCCCCAATAAGATCTTGCCACTTCAAAAAAGTCAAAGACTTCGCGTGACAAATAGATATCGCCGAATTTACCCGCATACACACATACAATATGATCTTTAATTTCGGGCAACACCAACCCTGAATTGTTATTTAAATGGTTGAATAAATCAAGATCCACACAGGCAGGTTTTACAAAGTAATTCTCTTTTATTATTCCGTAAGTCTTTTGAGAATATGAAATCATACCCTCAGCTGCACAAATTACCGAAGAGGCTCTTTTGAGCTGAAGTTTTTCGAATTTAAATAATAATTTATACGCCAAACTATTTTTGCTCCATGTGCCTGTTTCGATCATACTTTCAGCATGAGGCTCAAAGCTGTCCAGCACTAACGACTTTCCTGTGAAACAAGACAATATATAACCTATAGCGCCTCCTGGAGTACACCAGGCATGAATGCTACTGATCTTTTTTACGATACAAAAGTTTATTAAATAAGTTAAAATACCCATCATTTTTAAAACCATCTTGAAACCGAATGGACTATACGTGAAGTTTATTAAATGAATATTTTTTTTCTTCAGGTCATTATAGATAGCATCGTATTCTTTTGACGTCGTTTCTGATTTTGGCGTAAGTGTGAGCAAATAAATTATACTCTCCGCAGGTAATTTGTTCTTAATAATATCAACGTAGGGTAAGGTATAGGTCTTTATTAAAGCACTGTTGTAACTCCAATATGTTATTACTAAAATATTTTTTTTATGACTCAAAATAAATGTTTAATAATTGCGAAGAAACGCCTTTTTAGAATAAATAACGGGTTATTAACCAGGCTTACGAAAAGATATTTTACAGCCACAGGCCGGTTATTCTTAGTCATAGCAATATGCAAAGCAGCATAAGAATAAATACCCATCAGAAATATTCTTTTATTAAAAAAAGATTTACTGATAATATTATAGGAATGAAGGATATGAGATTTAAAATGAAGGATCTTATCATTGAATTGTTCCGCGTGATAATTTAAGACACTTCTTCCTCCGTGATTTATCATCACAATAGATTTACCCGGGAAACAATACAATTTATTTTCCGAGATGATCCGTAGCCAAAGCTCCCAATCTTCAAATAAGATTAACCTTTTATCTGTATTAAAATAATATTTTTTAAACACGTTGCTATTTACAATAACGGAACTGCAGCCCAAAAAGTTACCATAGATAAGTCTTTTATAATTAAAAAAACCGGAGATGCCATAATCATATAAATGCGTTCCATCGGGGTTGAGTATTTTATACCCGGCGAAAATAAATTTCGGACGCGGTCTATTATTTTCAATGACCTGATAAATAGATAATAAATGACCTTTAGTCATTTTATCATCCGAATCTAAAAAGATAAGGTATTCACCAATTGCCTGATCCGCTCCATAATTCCTGGCGATACTTCTTTCTTCATTTACTTTGTAAAAATATTTTACTTTATCATTATTCAGTTCTTTAATTACTTGCGCGGTATTATCCGTACTGCCGTCATCTATCACTAACACTTCGTAGTCGGCAAAAGACTGTTCAAGTACACTTAAAAGGGTTTCATGAAGGATTTTAGCCCTGTTATATGTTGGTATAATAATGGAAAAAACCATGTTTATTGAAAAGTTTTCCTGATAAAATTAAAAACAAACTTCGGAATAAATTTCAACCTATTGTTATAATTCACGTAATTATTTGAGTGGTAAAAAGCGTTAAAATTAAGCTTTAAATAATGAGAGATCCTATTGCATTCTTTTTTATTGAATTCTCTATAGTTATAATGATAACAAACATTCAGATGTTGTAAAAAAACAGTTTCCAATTCTTCTTTTTTAAGGTTTAACGTGTTTGTGTAAAGCACGTTGACATTGTTTTCTATGATACCCAGTTCGATCAATATCTTTAAATAGTTTTCTCCGCCATTCACCGAATTAAAGAAATTACCCACTACTAAACTCCATTCTTTTAAAAAAGATAGATGATTATTAGATTTTGAAGATGCATGCATTCTATAACTTGAAAGGGTTTCACCTGTTCTTTTAATCTTACTGCCTGTTAGTAACATTTTTACGATCAGTTCAAAATCCATGGCATAATGCAATGCATTATTTACAGGCAATACGTTTACTAAAGCTTCTTTTTGAAAGAAAGACGAGGGTTGCGGAAATCGCATGTAGGGAAAATATTCACATAAGGCAATGTCGTAATCAAGTCCAATAATTTTTTGCTTTACTTCCTTACCAAATAATATGGATTTTCCATGTAATATAGAAAGTTGGTTATCTGCAATAAATTCATTTGCCACTTTTTGTAAAGTTCCGGGTTCGTAATAATCGTCGCTGTTGAGCCATGTTATAATATTGCCTGTTGCTTTATGAAAACCTTTATTGATCGCTTCACTTTGCCCTGTATCTTTTTCACTGATCCAATACGTAATATGCTTGTTATATTTTTTTATGATATCCGGTGTTTGGTCCTTACTTCCACCGTCTATAATAATAATTTCCAAGCTATCATAGTTCTGGTTAATCAAAGAAATCAGTGTTTCCTCAATAAATTGACCTTGATTAAAGGAAGGAATTATAACAGATATTTTAGGTTTCATTAAAGACATCTAAAAATGCAATTGAACTTTAAAATCTTCTAATGAAATTTTTTTATTTAAACTATCCATCATATATAATGGAACGTTTCCATAAAAAGATGCCCACATACTGTATGTGCTTGGGGGGCCAATTATATAATGGCATCTTGCCAGACTGTACATATCAAGTAATTCATGGTTCATTGCTAGTGAAACAGGGCTCTTAAGTTCACTAAATTCATCAACATCAACAACTTCATTTGAGCATATTAAAAAATGAAGCCTCCTATTTTCAAATAAAGCTTCTACTTGTTTTAAAACAGTAACATATTCATGTAAGTTATAAAAATATTTTCCGTCTTCAAAGGTTTTGTAATCTCCTCTCCTGATATGAACACCAATTATAAATTGAACATTTTTTGGAAACGCATCCGAGAAAAAGTTATCCAGCTTAGATTTTAATAAAGTATTTGGAGAGAAAAAGTCTAATATATATTTGCGGTGTTTTAATAAAAGAGCATTGGACCTGAAAAGCCAACCCTGAACAAAGCACATTATACTTGTGAGTGATTTTTCAGATTCAAGATTTACACTCTCTACCCAGTCGAGCGCCACTACATTTATAAATTTTGTTTTAATATTACATTTAAAAAGAATCCTTCCTACAACGTAACTGATTTTGTATACAACTTTATTACAGGAGAAAGAAAACCCTGAAGTGCCGGAAAAATAGTTATGGTACTCATAAAAAGAAGGATTTATTACAACTGTACCTGTTTCAAGTCCATAAGCTAAAAAACCGGAATATATAATTAAAAGATTTCCTAACCGGCCCGGTTTATTAGAAATAATGATCATTTATTAAACAGTAAAGTAATGAAGTTTGAGCTTTAAAAATAATTTTTCGAAATAGTTATAGCTAAAATAACTTAGTATAACGGTTAAAAACAAACTCAAAAACAGCTCCGTATAAAATACAAAACTGTTTGCCTGATTTATATGTAATATACTATTCAGCTTTTGAATTACAGAGATACTCAATAAATGTAAACAATATAAGCCATATGAAATAATTCCCAACCTACTTATTGTTTTTAAGGAGTCTAACTTAAAAAGTGAGTTATTTGAAAAACACTGTTCAGCAATAACAAACGCAAAAAGAAAAGACATGATCAACCTTTCAAATACTTTAGTCATAGTATTTAATTGAGACCATTCAGCGTGAAAAACAATAGAAAAAAGAAGCACTAAGTATACTATTACAATTAATCCTTTCTTTAAGTTTTGCAAGAATTCTTGAAATTTCTTCTCATAAAAGAAATTATAAGCTACTAAACCGCCAACGGCAAGATCAGCCATAACACTAAGGGTATGAAA
>JBBRHI010000022.1:0-12533 GCA_038222995.1 Bacteroidia bacterium
AAGCGCGGCAGGAAAGCTAAATGCGATTCTTGATTTTTATCATAACTATTCTGTATCCCCTGTTGTAGAAGGAGGTTGTGTTTTATTGAATACAGCGATAGATGCCGATGATTCTATTCCGTTTTTAAAAGAAAGGGCTAAACAAGGATTAAAAGAAATGCTCGATTCTTTAAAATACATTATCGAAAAAGGAATTGAGTTTGGAGAGTTTTCTAAAAAACTACGTCCCTTGCATGAAGCGGAATTAATTTTCGCAATCATTGAAGGAGGAATTATGATGAGTAAATTAAGCGATAATCCGATTATTTTAAATAAGCTTCTCGAATATATAAGAACGCAAATTAAAACGCGTTTTATGAAATGATTTTTTTTGAAAAAAATAAGACCAATTGGTCTAAAATATAAACCTATAAAAAACCATCACTATGAAACAATTAGAAAAAATAGTTGAAAGCAAAGTAAAAATAAGGTTCCCGGATTGCGATCCGTTTAACCATCTCAATAATTCGAAATATATCGACTACATGATTAACGCCCGTGAAGATCAGTTACTGAAGTATTATGATTTTGATATTTATAAACTTGCCTTTGAAAAAGGAATAAGCTGGGTGGTAGCGCAAAATCAAATTGCCTATTTGGCACCGGCCACCTTAATGGAAACGGTTGTTATTGAAACCCAACTCATAAGTTACGAAGATAAAAGCCTTTTGTTTGAAGCCTGTATGTGGAATGAAAACAAAACCGGTGTAAAAGCGCTATTGTGGTCGAAATTAGTTCACTTTAATTTAAAGACTAAAAAAAGTGAAATCCATTCTGCTGATTTAATGGGTCTTTTCGCACAAATTGACAATCCTTTAAACGCCTCTGTTACTTTTGAAGAGAGGGTTAAAAGTTTAAAGTATACTAAAGTGAGTGGATAGCATTTGTAATATTACATTTACCACTTAAAATGCATTAAGCTTTTTGCTTAAACTTATTAATGGCGTTAATTGTAAACTCAGAAAGCACTAATTTACCGCTCATGCCTGCACGTTCAATTAATAAAGTGTCCCAATTTTCTGTGCCTTCCCACATTACTTTTTTAAGCATACTCATTGCTTCCGGGTTACTGGAAGCAAGCTTTTCGGCAAGTATATGAATATTAATATCCATTTCGGTTACTGTATTATATACGTAAGCATACAAGCCTTTTTGCCGTGCCCAGTCTGCCGTTTGCCATTCTGTAGCATTAATGGTAAGCTCGCAAAATGCCGCCGTTCCTACTTTACGTTCTACCGCAGGGCCAACTACAAAAGGACCTATACCCACGGCCAACTCGCTTAGTTTTACGGAGGAGGCTTCTGTAGCAAATGTATAATCGGCACTTGCCGCAATACCTACTCCACCGCCAACTGCTTTGCCTTGTACGCGAGCAATTACAAATTTAGGTGCTTTACGCATAGCATTTATTACCAAAGCAAAACCGGAAAAGAATTTTATTCCTGTATCAATATCTTTTATGGAAATTAACTCGTCGAAACTGGCGCCTGCACAAAAGGTTTTTTCACCTTCGCTTTGTAATACAATAACCTTAACGCTAGTATCGTTTCCAAATTTTTCGATCTCAGCAGCCAGGTTGCGTAATTGGGTGCCGGGCATTGAATTACTTTGCGGATGAAAAAACGTGATGGTGCCTATTCCGTGTGTGATGTTTGATGTTATTGTGCCTTCCATTGTAAATTCTATTTGGTTTTTATTTTCCTGCTTGCTTTAATCGTTTTTGGATTTTGACTACTGTGTAGGGCTCTTAATATTTCTATCTTATTAATTTTAACGCGATAAATAATTAAATATTTACCAAGTATAATGTTTCTATAAATTTGAGTTTTAGTTTCTAAATGGCGGCATTCAGGATATAGGAGAAACAATAAAGGTAATTCATATATATGTTGGTAAATATTACCAAGAAATAGTTCAGCTAAATTTTCTCCGAAAGTTTCCAATCCGTAATCATAAATGTCTGCTAAATCTTTATCTGCTAAAGAAGAAAGAACTACTTTCCGTATTTTTTTTTCCATGCAGAAATAATATCACTTTTAAATTCATCAAAAGATCCAAGTGCATGGAACTGACCTTTCTCAGCCTCTTTAATTATACCTAAAAACTCTTCCTGAGTCATTGGCTCTCCCGGGAGTGCTAAATTTCTTTTTGGTTTAACCTTAGATGTACGCATAATTAAAGTTAAGGAAATATTTTCTAAAAACAATTTTCAATATGAATCATTATGCTAAAATAGTAACCGGGTTTTCCATATACAGTTTTAATGTTTGTAAAAACGCTGCACCCGTTGCGCCGTCAACTGTTCTGTGATCGCAAGCCATGGTTAATTTCATAATATTACCCGGTACTACCATATTGTTTTTTACTACAGGCACCTGATTGATGGCGCCTACTGAAAGGATACATGATTCCGGCGTATTAATAATAGATGTAAACTCATTAATGCCAAACATTCCTAAATTAGAAACCGTAAATGTATTCCCTTCCCAATCGGCCGGTTGTAATTTTTTATCTTTTGCGCGTTTACTTAAGTCTTTTACGGTTGCAGATATCTGAGATAAGGATAACTGATCGGCAAAGCGGATACCAGGTACCAATAAGCCGTCTTCAACCGCAATTGCAACTCCTACATGTATATGATGATTCACGCGGATTTTATCGCCTCTCCAGCTACTGTTAACTTTAGGATGCTTGCGCAACGCCACTGCACTTGCTTTTATGACCATGTCGTTAAATGATATTTTAGTGTCAGGTAAGCCATTGATGGCAGTACGCGCAGCAATAGCATTATCCATATCTACTTCAATAGTTAAATAAAATACCGGTGCGCTTGTGGTGCTTTCCAATAAGCGACGCGCGATTGTTTTTCGCATTTGCGAAATATTTTCGTCCGTATAGCTTTCTTGCCCTAACGCACTAACGTTTGCCGTATTGCCTGCGCTTGTCTTTACCTGTGCAGGATTAAAGCTTTCAATGTCTTTTTTAGTAACACGGCCGTTATCGCCTGTACCGCTAACATTTGATACATCAATCCCTTTTTCTTTAGCCATGGCTTTAGCTAAAGGGGATGCTTTCACTCTTGCATCGTCACTCGTTTTTTTATCGGAAGAAGATTTCTGATCGCCTGATTCCGTTTTTTTTACTTCTTCTTTTTTATCTGAATCCGTCGACTTATCTTTTACCGGCTCCGTTTTTTTATCATTGTTCTCTTTTTTATCTGAACCTGATTTTCCGGTGCCGACTGATTTAAGTATGGCATCTATATCTTCTCCGCCTTTACCTAAAATGGCTAATACGCTGTCAACCGGAACACTTTTTCCCTCTTCTACACCAATGTGAATTAAAACGCCATCCTGAAACGATTCAAATTCCATAGTTGCTTTATCCGTTTCAATATCAGCTAACAGCTCTCCGCTCTTAACTTTATCTCCTACTTTTTTATGCCATTTAGCTACCACGCCTTCTGTCATGGTATCGCTTAATTTGGGCATACGAACTATTTCTACTCCTTCGGGTACAGATCCCTTTCCTGAGTCTTCTTTAGAATCATCCGACTTTTTATCATCGGATTTTTCTTCTTTTGTATCACTCTTATCTTTAGTATCCGAATCCTCTTTCTTTTCTTCTTTTTTAGTGTCGTCTTTTTTATCGTCCGATTTTTCTTTACCGTCGCCTGAAATTAAATCACTGATGTCTTCTCCTTCTTTTCCTAATATTGCTATCACTGAATCAACGGGTACCGGCTGTTTTTCTTCCACACCAATATGTAACAATACGCCGTCCTGGAACGATTCAAACTCCATAGTAGCTTTATCTGTTTCAATATCTGCAAGCAATTCACCGCTTTTAACTTTATCTCCCACTTTTTTGTGCCATTTTGCGATAACACCCTCTGTCATGGTATCACTTAATTTGGGCATTCTTACTACTTCAGCCATTGTTAAAATATTTTAGTGTTAAGTTATTAGTGTTTAATAAGTTTATTCGTTGATATATGGATAATTCGGCTCCGCGTAAACATCTTTATACAATTCTCCGGGCTCAGGATAAGGGCTTTCTTCAGCAAACTTAACCGACTCATCCACCAAGGCTTTTACTTTTGCTTCCATGTCTTCTACTCCTTTTTCATCGATCCATTTATTACTCATTAATGTATTTAATACTTTTTCAATAGGATCCTGTGCTTGGTATTCCTTCACTTCATCTTTGGTACGGTAGGTTTGCGCATCACTCATAGAGTGGCCTTTGTACCTGTACGTCTTCATTTCCAAAAACGTAGGGCCGTCTCCCCTGCGCGCTCTGGATACAGCTTCTTCCATCGCTTCATGCACTGCTTCTACATTTAAACCGTCAACAGGTTTACTGGGCATATCATATGCTAAACCCAATTTCCAAAGATCGTGTACGTTACTGGTCCTTTCTACCGAAGTTCCCATAGCATACATATTATTTTCTACAATAAATACAACAGGCAATTTCCAGGTCATGGCCATATTAAATGCTTCGTGCAAAGCTCCCTGCCTTACGGCACCATCACCCATAGAACACACGCACACGTTATCCGTACCGACATATTTTTCGGCAAACGCAATACCTGCGCCTAAAGGAATTTGCCCGCCAACAATACCGTGGCCGCCGATAAAATTAAATTCTTTACTAAAAATGTGCATGGATCCGCCTTTACCTTTGCTGCAACCCGTAATTTTAGCATACATTTCAGCCATAATATATTTTGGGTGCAAGCCTAAGCCAATAGGGTGCGCATGGTCGCGGTAAGCGGTTATATGCTTATCTTCTTTTTTGGTAGCGCTTACAGTGCCTGCTACTATTGCCTCCTGTCCTATATATAAATGGCAAAACCCTTTTATTTTTTGTTGCACATATACTTGTCCGGTTTTTTCTTCAAACTTGCGCATCAGTAACATGCTCTCATACCATTTAAGGTATTGTTCTTTTGAAAATTTGCTCTTTTTTTCAGCTGTTTTAGCCATAGGATGTGTAATTAATAAGGTACAAAAATAAGAGAATTTGTTAAATACAAAAGCGTTTTAGGGCTCTATTTTAAATGCTTTTTATTGAACATAAACGGCAGTAAATTTTCAATGCTTTCTGATACGAATATTTTGCCCGTTTCGCCCGACATAATAATACGAATAGGGCTTTCGAACAAATTTTCATATTCTGCTATTACCTGCCTGCATGCGCCGCAGGGGCTTACCGGCTCATTTATAATTTGGTGGGAAGATACAACACTAACCGCAATTGTTTTTACGCCTACTTTAGGATAGTTGGCGTTTGCATAAAATAACGCAACTCTCTCCGCACACAGGCCTGAAGGGTAAGCCGCATTTTCCTGGTTATTGCCGATTACCGTTTTACCGTTTTGCAACAATATAGCCGCGCCCACATGAAAATTTGAGTAAGGCGCATAGGCTGATTTTACTGCTTTCTTTGCTTTCGCAAGCAGCTCCCTGTCTTCATCAGGTAAGGTATCTGCCGAAGGGTATACATCGAAACTGGAAGATATAGTAAGTTTTGTGATTTTATGTTTCATTCAGGATCATTGTAAATAGTGAATACGAAAGATATATATTAAAAACGATAAGTTGATTATTCCGGAAGAAAAAGATGTATTAAAATACGGTGATTCCGGCCGTTAAACATTAATAAAATTTATGCTTTTCGTTTAGGATTGTCTTTTAAAAATGTATCCCACCCCGAATACGATTTCTTACTATTACTTGAAGCCGCCTTATTCTGGAAATAATGGCATACGGCGGCTCCCAAGGCATCTGTTGCATCCAGGTGTTTAGCGTCGTATTTAAAACTGAGAAGGCTTTCTAACATAGCTGCCACCTGTTCTTTTGAAGCGTTTCCGTTACCGGTAATACTCATCTTAATTTTTTTAGGTGAGTACTCCGTCATAGGGACTTTTTTTGATAGAGCTGCTGCAATAGCAACCCCCTGAGCTCTTCCAAGCTTTAACATAGACTGTACGTTTTTACCGAAAAAAGGTGCTTCAATAGCTAATTCATCGGGTTTATACTCTTCAATTAACTCAACCACCCGTTCAAAAATTTTAGCTAACCGATCGGCATGTTCATCATACTTACTCAGCTGAATAATTCCTAAAGTGATCAATGACAACTTATTATTTTGAATATGTACCAAACCATAACCCATTACCAAAGTACCGGGGTCAATTCCAAGTATTATTCTATCGTTAATTGCCATTATTGTGTAAATTTAATTTTTTATTTTCAGTCCGTTTTGATCAAACCTAAAAAGATATTAGCTCTTGTCGTAAAGCTGCTCATTGGCTTTATCAGCTTTTATATTATTTACGCTCGCTTAAATTCTATCCCTCAATTAAAGGAACAATTTTTAATGTGGTTACATGAGCCCGGGCTTTATTTAATATTGATAAGTACACTTGTATTAATGCCCGTAAATTGGGGCATTGAAAGCTTCAAATGGAAAATGATCACCTCAACCGTGGAGCCTGTATCTTACGGAACATCTGTAAAATCAGTACTTTCAGGCATCTGCGTTGGCAACATTGCACCCGGGAGAGCTATGGAATTTTTAGCAAAAATATTTTTCTTTAAAACCGAAAACAGGCCGGTTATTACCGTGCTTCATTTTATTAACGGTATGTTTCAAATGCTTATTACCGTTACAATGGGCATGATAGCCATTGCCTACAAACTAAACCGGCACACCTCTTCATCAACTATTGTTTACCTTGTTTTAGGGGGCGGGCTGGTTATGATCCTGTTTTTTTGTTTAGCTATAGGCAATGTCGCTTTTATTCAAAGAAAACTAAAATTTATAAAATGGTTCAAGCGTATGGATGATTCACAAATTGTTCAATTAAGCCGTTCCATGATCTTTCGTTTAGTCGTATTATCTGTAATTCGCTATGCAGTATTCACGACTCAGTTTTATTTGATATACAGGCTAATGTCGCCGCAAAATGCGCTATTGCAAAGCTTTGCAAGCATTGCCGCCTATTTTATGTTTACAAGCTTAATACCCATGGTAAGTGTTATTGAACCTGCCATAAGAGCTGCTATTGCGTTATTTGTTTTTAATAACCCCAACGATGTCACTGTAAATGTTGTGTTGGCATCTACCTGGGTTTGGGTTATTAATGTAGTGATCCCAAGCCTTGCAGGCTATATTATTATTTTAAAAGAAAAAGTATATTTCAGATCATCGCATGTTAATTGAGCTGTACATATTTTCGTTTGTAATTGTTGCTTACGGAACCTTTACCACCTTTGCATTAGTGGGGCTTGGAAAATTAAGGCGCCATATTCCTAATGATCCAAGCATTGCTTCTTCTTTTATCTCTATTATTATATCAGCGCGCAATGAAGAAGAAAACATTAAACGATGCCTTGAACAGATTGCCAAACAAACGTATTCACACACTCTTTTTGAACTTATTTTAATAGACGATGCCTCTGAAGACGATACTTTTGAAATTGCAAAAACATATCTTGAAGGCTCTTCTCTTCAATACCAATTGATAAGACAAGAAGAACATTGCGGCAAAAAATATAACCTGGCACAAGGCATAAGTGCTGCCAAAGGCGCTGTTATCATCACTTCCGATGCTGATGTGGTTTTCCGGTTTTCTACCTGGCTTACCGTGATCGCAAACTATTTCAAGTTTTATTCTCCCGATATGCTTATTATGCCGGTTGATTTTGAATCGGACAAAAAACTAATTTCGGCATTTCAAATATTGGAAAATACTGCTTTAACAGCTATTACAGCAGGTTATGCCGGCATTCAAAAACCCTTTATGTGCAACGGGGCTAATTTGGCGTTTAAAAAAACAGTTTATGAAGAAGTGAACGGATACCGGTCGCATGCTCACCTTTCTTCCGGCGAGGATGTTTTTTTGTTGGAAGATTTTAAGAAATTAAACCCCGGGGGTATTCATTATTTTTTTTCGAGAGAACTGATTGTTAAAACAATTCCGCAAACCGGCATCGTTTCTCTTTTTAACCAAAGATTGCGTTGGGCATCCAAAACAAAGTATAATCAAAGTGCTTTAAACCTGTTTTCCGCGTTAATTGTAGTGCTTTCAAACCTCCTTTTGTTTGCTTTATTCGTCGCAATCCTCAAAAAGTCATTTATTATTCCCTATTTATCGATTTTTGCGGTTGCAAAGTTTGTATTTGACTTTTTGTTGCTATTTTTAGCTTCAGATTTTTTAGGGCGTATTAAATATATTTGGTGGCTCCCCCTTTTTGAATGCATTTATTGGATCTATGCATTTGGTATCGGTGTGACATCATTTTTTATGAAACCAACTTGGAAAGGCAAAAAAATTAATTGATTGTTTAAAAAAAAACACATAGACTATACTTCTGAATCGCTTTCTAAGCAAACGTGGAGACGCTTTAAAAAAGATAAGCTGGCCATGTTCGGTTTATGTCTAATTATTTTTTCTTCCGTCATCTCCATTTTAGGCTATGCTATAACTCCCGATTCTACGCCATTTGCAAACGATCAAAAGCCTGAACTCCACATTAAAAAACCGGGCTTCAAAATTGAAATGCTCCAGGCAGTAAAAAATGAAAAGCCCCATGATAAGAACTTTTTTTCTAAAATGCTCTTTGGTGAAGTAAATGATTATGCCTCCATTCCCATGTATTCGTACAGCTTTTCGGGTTTTGACATGGTTATTGAAGAATATACAGGTAACACACCAAACAACGGCACGAAGGTTCCTTTTAATGTTGCTGATGTTGTATACGATATTAACAACAACTACCCGATTAAAAATGACAGTGCCTCCAAAAAAATAGAATTTTACAGGTTAAGCACCGGCGAAAAACTTAAACTTTCAGTAAAAGATTTGCAAATCGAGATCCTGAAAAAACATATTGTTGAGAAACATTATTTACTTGGGACTGATCTTGCCGGCAGGGATCTTTTGAGCCGCCTGACTATCGGCACACGTATCTCCTTATCGGTAGGGTTTATTTCCGTGATCATCTCCATTATTATTGGTATTTTGTTTGGTGCAGTGGCAGGCTATTTCAGAGGTTGGGTAGATGACCTTATTATGTGGCTTATAAATATAGTATGGTCCATTCCTACACTTTTATTGGTTATTGCCATTACCCTGGTTTTAGGAAAAGGGATTTTACAGGTATTTATTGCTGTTGGTTTAACCATGTGGGTAGATGTGGCCCGTTTAATTCGCGGACAAATTTTAAGTATTCGTGAAAAAGAATTTGTTGAAGCCGGAAGAGCATTAGGTTACAAGAGCATGCGCGTCATTATGAAACATATTTTACCTAACGTTATGGGCCCTGTTATTGTTATTGCGGCCTCTAACTTTGCTTCCGCTATTTTAACGGAAGCAGGTTTAAGTTTCCTGGGCATAGGCGCACAGCCGCCAACTCCCTCATGGGGAGAAATGATTAACGCACACCGCGGCTATGTACTTGTTGATTCTGCTTACTTAGCGTTTGTTCCGGGTATTGCCATTATGATATTGGTACTTGCTTTTATGCTGGTGGGCAACGGTTTACGGGATGCGTTGGATTCTAAATCCGTTGATACAAAGCCTTTAATGGGGGGGTAACTTTTATCTGAACCCTTCAAAAGCGCCTAAGCCGAATAAAGAAAAATCATATTTTATCGGATCTTTTTTATCAAAACTTCTTAATACGGAAGTGATCTCTTCTACTGCCTGCCAATCGTTTTGTGGCCTTGTAAGCAACCCCAGTTTACGGCTTACATTGCCCGTATGCAGATCGAGCGGTAAGCA
Source organism: Bacteroidia bacterium (assembly GCA_038222995.1). GTDB lineage: Bacteria > Bacteroidota > Bacteroidia > B-17B0 > Aurantibacillaceae > UBA4416. The sequence goes on from JBBRHI010000022.1 coordinate 9,836, forward strand.
CAATTGTGAAGCAGAAATAGAACTCCAGATCCCGAAATCAACGCCATGTTTATCTTTTCGTACCATCCATCGCAAAAACATACATAAGCGTTTAGCGCTTGATTTTGCCATAGGATTGGAAACATGCTTTTCCGTTCTTGATAAATGCGGATGATCTAGGAATAAGGTCCTGAAATTTGAAATAGCCTGTTTTACATCTTTTTCCTTAGGATCAAAGTTTTTAGAAAAGGCAGCCTCAAGGCCGTTATGCTTTTTGTAAATATTTTTTAAGGAATTTAAAAAGAACACGCAGTCCGTTGCGTTAAAGGTACGGTGTACAAATGATTCGAAACGGATCGCGTCTTTCTTTGTAAAATTTAAAATAAAATCATGCGGTTCATCATTCATTAAGCGCATTAATTTGTTGCCGTTATTAATAATGGAAACCCTTTGGCCCCAGGCTATTGTAGCAACAAGCAAAGACGCTATTTCAATATCTTCTTTTTTAGAAAATTGATGCGGTATAGAAATAGGATCGGTTTCAATAAAAGAAGTATTATTGAATTGAAAATACTTTTCATCCAGCAATTCTTTCACATCATTCGCGGTATGTTTCATTAGTCTATTTTAGAAAGGTCCAGTTTTTTTAAGCCCGGGTTAAGTTTATTCACTGCGCCTACTACAATAACCGTCATCGTTCCGCCGAAAATAATAGAAGGCACTAAGCCCATTAATTTCGCTAACGCTCCCGATTCGAAAGCCCCAATTTCATTACCGGAGCCAACAAAAATATTATTTACCGCCGATACCCTTCCACGCATATTATCGGGTGTCATCAGCTGCAAAACCGTTTGCCTGATTACGACACTTACATTATCAAAGGCGCCTGTAAGAAACAACATGGCAAATGCAAGCCAATAATTGGTACATAATGCAAACGCTATGGTACAGAGCCCGAAGGCGGCCACAGTCCAAAGTAAATCAAAACCTGCTCTTTTACCGGGTTGCCTGAACGTTAAAAAGAAAGAAGTAATAACGGCACCAATAGCAGGCGCTGTTCGTAATAAGCCGTAAGCTTCGGGTCCAAGGTGCAATATTTTATCCGTAAAGGCAGGAATAATTGCTACCGCGCCGCCAAAGAGTACAGCAAACAGATCTAATGAAAGTGCACTCAACAGCATATTGTTATGATACACAAACTTTAAGCCTGAACCCAGGCTTTGCACAAGGGTTTCATTTTTTTCTCTTACAGGGATTGCTTTAGGTTTTATTAAAAGAAAAAATAAAGCCGTTAATAAAAACAGGATACAATTTATGGCGTAGCACCAATCGGCATGCTTCCCATTGTTAAAGCCATAAATAATACCTGCCAACACAGGGCCTAATATAGCGCCGGTGTGCCAAACAGTAGTGTTCCATGTTGCAGCCTGTACATATAAATTACGGGGTATAAGCTGGCTCATAAACGGTTGGGTAGCGGCAGACAAAAAAGAACGGATAACGCCAAACGATACTACAACGCCAAACAAAGCAATAACTCCTGAAGGTTTTAAAAAATGAATGGCATTGCTGCTGAAAGTAAATAAAAAGAATGAGCCAAAAAATAAAGCGATACTGCCCAACAGTAATATGCGGCGTCGGCTCACGGTATCGGCCACATGCCCCGAAAAAAAAGAAACCAATATAAAGGGAATGATCTCTGCAAGACCTATTAAGCCTAGCGCTAATTCATCTCCCTTATAGTACTCATAATACATTTGCAGATAAATAGTGCTCATCTGCATTTGTATGGCAAGCGTTATAAAAAAACGGGCAAAAAGAAACCGATTAAATTCTTTATGTTTTAATATCTGAAGGGAATCTTTTAACATCAGGCCTGTTATAAGCAGCTGCAAAAATACTAAACAAATTCACTTTTAATATTTAACGACTATTGCTTTATTAGTTTTTTAGTAATAACAGCCTGCCCTGTATAAAGTTTGATAAAATAAATGCCCGGAGACAAATTATCCGTAAGCACTGTTTTAACGGTTAAATCACTTACGGGTAATGAGTACTCGGTTTGTCCTAAAGCATTTGTCATTTCTATTAATGTAACACCTTTAATATTATCAAGAGTAAGCGTATTATGCGCAGGGTTAGGATATACCGCTATTTCATTAACGTTATTAAGCGATTCTATTCCAACAGCCGAAAAAGCGCAGCTCCAGCGCATTTCAAAACCACTGTAATTTAAAAATTGGTCGGACGATTGCACAACGGTTACCACATTTGTATTTGTAACAATTGCCTGGCCGGCATTTGGTAACGCATTACCGGTATAAGCCCCTATAAGACTGCCGTTTGTATTAGGGCCTTTGTAGATATATATATAATCATAACCCGGCTCCATTGAAAAACTATTAAACGTTAAGGAAAGTATATTTCCCGCAGGCTCAACAATAGTAATTTGCTTAGAGGTATTATCATTATAGTTTGCGGCCAATCCTCCATCATCGTATAATGTTCCGGCACAGGATGAATAACTTACCGCTGTAGCAGGCATACTATAAACACAAGGATTGGTTGTATTTACATTAATGTAATTTGTTTTTAAGATGCTGTCTTTACCGCCGCTGCAGCCGTTGGCAGTAAGTTTTACAGAATAAATGCCTGTTGCCGTATAAGTGTGAGCCGGATTATTTGCGGTGCTTGTAGTCCCGTCTCCGAAATACCAGGT
>JBBRHI010000023.1:0-12451 GCA_038222995.1 Bacteroidia bacterium
TACTTTGTCCTATAAAATCAGCCCTTAAACCTAACTCGCGAATGGCTTGCGAAGTGGATTTACCGATACAGCCGATTTTTGTAGTGCCGATATCCGGTTTTTGCATAAAGAAAAACTCAACCGCGTGCTTGCTGCTAAAAAATAACCAATCACTCTTAGGAAGTTCTTTGATCGTTAGTTTCTTAAGATCGATCAAACTTTTACTTTCTACCGTAAAGCCCAGGCTTTTCAACCATCGGTTCAGGGTATTACTTTCGTGCTGATCGCGTGAAATGAAAATAGATTTACCGCTGATGCGATGGATGTGTTCTACTATTTTTTCAGGAAGGTCTTCTGTATTGGTCGTTTCATAATACAATTGCTTTGGCTGCGTGTTCCAGGCATCGGCAACAGCTACAGAAACTTTAAACAGTTTCCGGTCCTGGTCATTCATTTCCACATCACAAAAAACACCTAAAGGCAATTGGCAACCGCCATCCAGTAAATTTAATACACGGCGTTCAATATTAATGTTAACCATCACGTCGTAATCGCAGATCGCATCAAAAATATCGGTCAGTTTATAATTGTCTTCCCGTATTTGCCATGCCAATACGCCTTGTGCGGGAGCAGGAATAAATTCGGTCGGTTCTAATTGCTCCACATGAAAATCGGAAAGATCAAGCTCTAAGCGTTCGAGCCCTGCCGCAGCCAATATAATAGCATCGTATTTACCTTCTCTTAATTTATTAATACGGGTTGGTACATTTCCTCTCAGGTCTGTTATTTCCACATCAGGTCTGAAAGCAAGCAATTGCGATTTCCGTCGCGCCGAAGATGTTCCTACTTTTGCATTTTCTTTTAAGGAAAATTTCTTTTTATCATCTACACATGCTTCACGCATCACGATCCAGTCTGCCGGGTTTTCACGCGACGAAACACCGGCTATCATTAAACCTTCGGGGTTTTCGGTAGGCAAGTCTTTATGAGAGTGTACAGCAACATCAATGGTGCCCGCGAGTAATTCTTCTTCTAATTCTTTCGTAAAAAAACCTTTGCCTTCCAGTTTATCAAAGCTTGTGTTCCATTGTTGCGAAGCATCTCCTTTTGTGGCAATAATTTTTATCTGAACTTCGTGCCCTTGTTTTTCCAGCAAGTCTTTTGTGTAATTTGCCTGCCAAAGTGCAAGGTCGCTACCGCGTGTACCAATGGTTATCATACGTTGTTAAGTAACAAATTAGAGGCAGCAAGTTAAGCTATTTTTTGTAATAATTTTTTGTTTTAAACGCAAAGAAGCAAAAGAAAGAGATAAGTGCGCGAAGATTATTAAGGATAGATTAAAATGTAAATTTTTTGAATTCTTTGCAGAGCGTTACAACTTCAAAACTCTTCGCACTCGGCGGTTATTTGGTTAACTATTCTCTTCCAAAAAAACCTTTTTAGCAGTTTTAATAGTTAAGGCGTTATATTTTTTTTCCATATAACTCAATACTTTTTCCAAAACCTCTTTGCTTTCGCTGTCCATCATATTCAGGTCTTTTGCAAACACCTCATTAATGGCGGTTTCTTTAATGCTTCGTATTTGTTTGGGGATTTCACCGAAGGCCAATTCAATTTTACGTTCCTGGAACAATTGCTTAAACTCTTCTACCTTAGCTTCAATAATGGCTTTGCAAGCCTCTATCTCACTTTCGCGTTTTGATAGATTTTCTACGGCTTGCTTCTTTAAAGATTCGATGTCAATATAAAAACAATCGTTCTGTTCAATCACTTTAGCATCTACATCAGCCGGTAATGCTAAATCAATCACTACTTTTTTCCCGGTATCACCGGCCAGTAAACTCGAATAAACAGCTTCGGTTATAACCGGTTCCTGTGATGAAGTACAGGTGATCAATACATCAAAACCCGGTTTAAAATTTTCAATGGCCGATAACTCAAATGCTTTTCCGTTTAGGTCTTTAGCCAATTTTTCAGCGTTAGCCAACGTTCTGTTAAACACCGTAAAATTAGCATACTCATGCTTTTTAAGATATTTGGCCATATTTACATTTGTTTCGCCGGCACCGACAAAAACAATACGCGCATTATTTTTAATTCCTAAATTACGGAGTTGCCTGTACGCTAAAGACACGATAGATACAGGGTTTTTAGCAATATCAGTATCTGTAAATACTTTTTTTGCCGTTTCAATAGTTTGCTTAACGGCTAAACGAATCGTATCGCCGGTTAAGCCCAGGCCGTTACAAAATTCATAAGCTTTACGAACCTGTGTAATAATTTCACGCTCACCAACTACTAAAGAATCCAACGAGGCGGATACATTAAATAAATGCCTTAACGCGTTTTCTCCTTTGTGAATGTTGATTTTAGAGAGCAGGGATTCTAACTCCTGTTCTGTTAACTTAGAATTAATATATAAAAAGAGTTCTGATAAAAAAGCGGTGTCTATCTCCCGGCTTGTATTTACTGCAAATTCAACACGGTTGCAGGTACTTAAAAAAAGAAATTCCTTTAATTCCATCTTTAGTTTTATCGCACCCAGATAATCAATTTGATGTATCTCGTCTAAATGCAACTTACCGATTAATTCGAGGGGGGCTAATTTATGGGTAAGAGATATGATTTTAAAGGACTCCATATTACTTTACACAAAGTACGCTATATACTCTTTTTTGTATGTCATAGAAGTGTCATAGTGTAATATTTATATCGATTCTAAATAACAACGCATGTATTTTTCTATTTTTACATGATGAACTTTTGCGGCATAAAATACGTACGGATGGCTTATTTTTTAATAAGCGTCACCTTTGCAAAGGTATATTCGCAAACATCCACGGATAGTTTATACAATGACTATTTTAAAACTACCGTTGCAATTGAAAAACTGAGTAAAGCCCCGCCATTAGTAACAGAATTGGGCGATCAAAGAGATTTGGCAAAGGCTGAAGCCGTCATAAAAGATTTGCAACAGCTTAAAGTTGAACCCTCTGAATCGAATTTAAAAAAGGGTACTATATTATTATCAAAATCGCTTTTATGTAAAAGTTTAGACAGCATAAATGCAAGTATGATTTATGCAAAGCAGTCTTTGCCTTTTTTATCGAACTATAAAAGCTACCTGGCAGAGGCAAACGGCACCATTATATTGTGTTATTTTTTTAAAGGCCAATATGATTCCTGTATAAAGAAATGCGACCGGGTTATTTCTGAAATAAAACGCAGCAAAAACATCATGAGCGAGCTGGAAGCGCTGATGTGCCAGGGAAGAAGCTATGATTTTATAGGCAACCGGAAAAAAGCAATAGAAATATCCCTTGAAGCGATAGACATTGCGAAACAATACCGGAAAGTAAATAAGCTTTCAGAACTTTACATCAGCATGTCTACTATTTATAAAGGAGAAGACATTAAAACAGCAAAAAAATATGCGCTATTATCGCTGGAAGTGTTAGGAAAAAACCCGGAGAAACGAGATAAAGGTGTATTAAATGTGTGCTATTTAATTTTAGGGAATGTATACCATGACCTCCAAATGGATGACAGCGCCTTATATTATTATTATTTATGTAAAGATGCGTCGTTAAAAGTAAAGGATAACCGAACGTATTTATCGGCAATAGGCAATATAGGCAATGTTGCTTACGATCAAAAGCAATATAACAAAGCCCTTGAATACAACCTTTTAACCTTAAACGAATATAAAAAAATTGATTTAACAAGTGAAATAGCGGTAGCCTATGGCTCGTTAGCCGATATTTATAAAGACATGAAGGAATACGCCAAGGCTATAAAATATTACGACAGCGCCTTGGTAATTACACAACAGCTCCAGTCTGCCGACGATTTTATTTATAATTATAAAGGCCTGAGCGCAACCTATGAGATGATGGGCAACGATAAGGAGGCGTTAAAGTATTACAGGCTTTACAGGCAATGGAACGACTCCATAAACAATAATCAGAACTCAAAAAAAATTACTCAAATAGAGTTGGATTATAAATACAAGGCTGAGCAAAAGGAGAAGGACCTGGTTCAAAAAAATAAAGATCTTGTGACGCAGGAAGAAATTAAAAGACAGAAATATATTATTTTGGGAGGTGTTTTAGGAGGCTTGCTGTTAACGGGATTTCTTGGGTTTACGGTTAAGACGAACATTGCACGAAAAAAAACAAATGCAAAGCTCCGGGAATTTAACAATGAAATTACGAGACAAAAAGATATTATTGAAGTAAAAAACCATGAAATAACAGACAGCATTACTTATGCAAGCCGAATACAGCAAGGCGTAATTCCTGATGATAAGGAAATGAAAGCATTGTTCCCTCAGCATTTTGTGTTTTTTAAACCGAGGGATATTGTGAGCGGAGATTTTTATTGGGCTAACCGCATCGGTACAAAACCGGGAGGAGAGGAAAAAGTAATTTTAGCAATAGCAGATTGTACGGGCCATGGAGTACCGGGAGCATTTATGAGCCTTGTAGGAAATACCTTATTAAACCAAACCCTTAATAACCCTATTATAACTACACCTGCGGAGGCCTTAGATTATATTAATAAGAAATTGCCTGAAACCATAAAAAGTAAAACAAGCACCGGCACTATAAAGGACGGTATGGAAATAGCGATGTGCGAATTTAATTTCGACACATTAACCATGCAATTTGCAGGGGCTAACAGTAATATTTATGTGGTACGCAATAATGTTATTCAAATTTACAAAGGAGATAAGCAGCCTATCGGGGAAAGCTTTTCAGGGAAAATAATTAAGTATACCAACCAAATTATTTCATTGCAAAAAAACGATTGCGTGTATTTAATTACAGACGGTTATGCGGATCAGTTTGGCGGAGAAAAAGGGAAAAAGTTTAAGTATAAGCCCCTGGAAGACTTATTTTGCACCATTTCAACTAAAAACGCAGAAGAGCAAAAAGCAATAATTTCAGAAGCGTTTAACAATTGGAAATTGAACCATGAGCAGGTGGACGACGTATTAGTAATGGGAATTAAGATTTAAAGCCGTTAAGTGTTTAGACAACAGTTATTTGGGCATAATACTTGTTTAACAGTTACAGGAAATTAAAAACAGGACCGCATTATTTTTTTTGATCAATTATATTTAAATTTAGTTTAAAATTAAAAAACCTATGAAAACAAAAAGTGTATTATTTGCAATTTCATGTATGTTATTAGCTTCGGCACTCACATTTACATCTTGTAAAAAAAAGAAAGCATTTAAAGATGAAGACGGCCAATCATCTACAGACAACAGAACGGTGCAAAGTGAAAACGATGCCGCGGTTAACGACGTTAATACTGAAATAGGTAATAATACCTCGTTGCACGGCAGGCTTTCCGGAACTTCCGGTATTTACAAAGCCCTCGGTATTACTTCTACAGGCTATACTGTTGATACCACGGGTGCTTATACGGGCACCATTAAAATAAATTACGACGGAACAACAATTAATAACCGTACAAGAACGGGCTCTATAAGATTAACGATCCAAAATTATGCATCGGGTAAACGATGGAAACAAGCGGGTTGCGTATTACAGGTTGATTATTTAACGTATAAAGTAACTCGCGCATCAGACGGGAAAAGCGTTCAGTTACAGGGAACACAGCTTTTAACTAACAATACCGGCGGCAGCTGGTGGGAATTGATAATTACTAAAACGCAACCGAGCCTTGGTACAAGCGTTACCGGAAGTAACTTAAATGTAACGTTCGAAGACGGTAAAACAGCCGTTTATAATATTAACCGCCGCTTTACGTATACATATCCAAACAATTTATTAACCTGTACCGGTGAAGGTATCGGGTCTGATAACGGATTAAGCAGCCTCGAAAATTACGGCACAACCCGCGACGGCGAAGCATTTACAAGCCAGGTGAGCACACCCATCGTTTGGAATTTAACCTGTGGCTGGTGGGCTCCTGTACAAGGAGAAGCTGTAGTAAAAGTAGACAGTAAAGAATTTTCTTTGAAATGTTTGTTTGGAGTAGATGCAAGCGGAAACTCTGTAAGCGTTGGCGCTAATCAATGTCCTTACGGGTGGAAACTGGAGTGGACATACAAAAACAAAACCAGTAAAAAAATATTCGGGTATTCTTAATCAGAATAAGGAAGTATAAAAAATCCCCCGGTAATTACCGGGGGATTTTTTGTTTTTAATATAATGGATATGATTAAGAGAAAGCGTTGAAGCCGGTAACATCCATTCCGGTAATTAATAAATGGATGTCATGTGTTCCTTCATAAGTAATAACCGACTCTAAATTCATCATGTGGCGCATAATGGGGTATTCGCCCGTAATGCCCATTCCACCGTGAATTTGGCGTGCCTCGCGTGCAATCTGTAAGGCCATGTTAACATTATTACGTTTAGCCATACTAATTTGGGCAGGCGTTGCCCTGTTCTCATTTTTTAATACACCTAAACGCCAGGTTAATAATTGTGCTTTAGTTATTTCAGTGATCATTTCCGCTAATTTTTTTTGCGTTAGCTGGAAAGCGCCGATCGGTTTACCGAATTGGATGCGTTCTTTACTGTAACGTAAAGCACTGTCATAGCAATCCATAGCAGCACCTATTACACCCCAAGCAATCCCGAAACGGGCGCTGTTCAAGCAGCTTAAAGGCCCTTTTAAACCCTTTACGTTCGGCAATAAATTTTCTTTAGGAACTTTTACATTGTCAAAAACCAATTCGCCGGTTGCACTGGCTCGTAAGCTCCATTTGCCGTGAGTTTCAGGAGTGGTAAACCCTTCATAGCCTCTTTCAACAATTAAACCTCTTACTTCACCGGCTTCGTCTTTTGCCCACACTACGGCAATATCGGCAAAGGGAGAATTACTGATCCACATTTTAGCACCGTTCAATAAATAATGATCGCCTTTATCTTTAAAATTGGTGATCATCCCATTGGGATTACTTCCATGGTCGGGTTCTGTTAAGCCGAAGCAACCCATGAGGTCACCTGCCGCTAACTTTGGTAAATATTTTTTCTTCTGTTCTTCGCTTCCAAAAGCATAGATAGGATACATTACTAATGAGCTTTGTACAGATGCGGTTGAACGTAAGCCGCTGTCGCCGCGCTCAAGCTCCTGCATAATTAATCCGTAAGAGATCTGGTCTAAGCCCGGGCCGCCATATTCGGCGGGGATATAAGGGCCAAAGGCACCGATCTCGGCTAAACCTTTTATCCATTGTTTTGGGAAAGTCGCTTTCTGGCAAGCATCTTCAACAATAGGAGTTACTTCCTTTTTTACCCAGGCACGGGCAGTTTCACGAATTAATTTTTGTTCATCGGTCAACAATTCATCCATTAAATAATAATCGTGAGCCTGAAAGTTATCTGTAGCCATTTTAGTTGTTTTTTACGGTGTGCAATATTACGAAATATTCATGTTTTTCTGAAACTATAACTCATAAATCCGTCTATATTAAAAAAGCCCTACAAAATGTAAGGCTTTTATAGAACGATGTTTAAGTATTGTTTTTAATGATGCGCGGTGTGCCCTTCCGTTTTAACGGTAGTGTCCGGCTTTGCAGCGGTTGAGTCCGTCATCGGTGCAGCTTCCATAGCAGGTGCCTCTGTAGCGGCGGCTTCATGGTTTTCCATGTGTTCTTCGCTGCTCATGCCTTCATGTTCGCCGTGCATTTTTTCTTCACATTTGGTTCCGTCTTCACAACATTTTTTAGTATCACAGGTACTCACCAACAATACAATGGCTAAAACTGTCACCAATGCTAAAATCATTGGCGTGCGAAAAGGAACCGATTTTGGTTCGTTTGAATGATTATCGTGGTTATCGTGACCTGAGCTCATAATGCTGTTTTAAAATTAATGTGGTAAAAATAATTTATTTATTGATTATAAAAAATTATTGTATCGAAATTTTTAAAGTCCGGTTTTTTGACCCGTTATGTAAATTTAAAATATACAATCCTTTGGCTAAGCCCGAAACGTCTATTTTGTTTTGATTTACCGGTTCGGCATATTGCTCCAACAGTTGCTTTTTTACCGTTTTGCCTTGCATATCAACAATCTCAATACTTACGGCTTGTTGTTGCTGCGCGGTAATAATGGTAAGTTCGGTATTTGCCGGGTTAGGAAATACGGAGATCAAGGCATTAAACTCTTCTTCTTTTATACCGGATACGCGCCTTGCCTGATCACGGTATTTAACGGATGTTGGGGTAAATGTATTCCCGATCATGGTTCCGCTTATTTCTAAGTAAGGAATGTGTTCGCCTAAAGTCAGCCATTGATAACTGCGGGCGTAATTAGGAAAACCGAATTTATTGAACCCTGCCGGTAAAGCAGGAATAGAGATCGTATCGATAGAATACTGTGTTGTCATCACTCTTAAGCATGCGGCAGTTCCATAAGGCGTTGTAATAGTGCCCCAGCCGTCTGCTTCCGTAATACGGTACCCTTGTTTTTTATACGTAAAAGGGATCAGTGAATTGCTCGGAGTAGATAATTTAAAAGTGGTTGAATCTCTGTTACCAAAGGCTAACGGAAATTTATACAATTCGTCTTCATCGCTGAAAGTAGCGCCGATAGGGATACCGGACATGGTTAAGCCAAGCCCTTCCGAATTAAAAGAAGAGAAAGGCGAAGTGGATTTTCTGTAAAAGCTGTAAATGTTTTTTATAGAAATCGGGAACCCTGGAATTGTAGGTATAGGAAGGGAATCAAGCGTTTTTTCTCCATATTTGGGAGGCAAAAAATAAAAGAAATAAGGCGTTGCCGTAGAAGGTTGAAACTTCCTGATATCTTGCCCGGTAGCGGTTAATGATGCAAAATTCCAGGTATGGTTTGCGCCGGTAGCGGTATAATTTGTAATAGCGGTAGCGCTTATTGAGCTGTAGCGGCAGGTATCGCCCGAAACAGGAATGTTTGCAGGGGTAATGGTTATTTGTGATTGAGCTAAAAAAGGAATAGAACCGACAAGGAATAGTAATCGTTTTTTCATGTAATAAAAGTTATAATGAATATTAAATATACAATTAATATCTATCAGTTGTATCGTTCGGCCATTTTTACTACCAGCTTCCTCCCGAACCGCCGCCACCGCCGCTTCCTCCTCCAAACCCGCCAAATCCCCCGCCGCCCGAAAAACCGCCTCCTCCTCCACCGAATCCTCTTCCAAAACCGCCGCCAAAATACGTAATGCCCCCGCGTCCGCCCCTGCCACCGCGAAACATTAACAATACAATAATAATAATGACGATGATAAAAATAACCGGGTGATTCTGAACAGGATTCTCTTCGTGTGCGGCCGTCTTAACGTTATATTCTCCTTTTGCAGCCAGCATCAGTGATTGGCATCCGGCCTGAAGGCCTTCGTAAAATTGTCCTTTTTCGAAATAAGGAACTATTTCGTTTTCTCTGATATGCATCGTTTGAAGGTCTGTAATGGCACCTTCCAGCCCATAACCCACTGAAATAAATAATTTACGATCGCCTTTATTGCCCGTGGGCTTTACTAAAATAACCACCCCGTTATTTAATTTACGCTGTCCTACACCCCAGTCGTTTAAAAATTTTGTGGCATAATCTTCTTCATTTAACCCATTAAGTTTATCTACTATTACAATACAAATTTGATTGGAGGTTTTTTTACTGAAATTCTGCAATTCCTGCTCCAGTTGCTGTTCCTGTTGAGAGGATAAAAAACCCGGCTGTTCTTTGGATAAATTATTTACCAATCGGTTTGGCGAAGGACGTTCCGGGATTTGCGAAAAGCCGGTAAAGGTTAAAAAACAAAGCGTAAAAAATACGAGCCCGAGTTTAAATCTCATTAGTACGAAATTTGGTTTGGCAATTCATTTTTATCATCTTCCCCGAAAGGAAAATGTTCCGACAGTTTTTCGCCGCACAATGTAATGGCTTGTTCAAGCCCTGTAATATAATCGCCTTTCTTAAAAAACTCAACAGCTCGGTTAGTTATACTATCCCAAAACTCGTTCTTTACTTTTGCATGAATACCTTCGTCTCCCCATACAGCAAAGGTTTTGGAGCTGTAGCTCAGGTAAAACAAAATACCGTTTCGGTGTTTGGTGTTTTGCATTTGGAGTTTGTAAAACAGTTTTTCGCAGGCTGTTACGGCATCTTCCGAGGAGTGTTTTTCAATGTGTACGCGAATTTCGCCTGAGGTGTTTCGTTCAGCGGCTTCAATGGCATTAATAAGTCGGCCTGTTTCTTTTTTTGAAAGCAGTTTTTTTTCAAAGAGCATGTTACTTGATATTTATATCAACTTTAGGCGCTTTGTCGGTGCCGGCATCTGCTTCAAAATACGCTGCATCTTTATAACCCCATGCAAATAAACTTGCAGGAATTTTTTTAATACTTGCGTTAAATAGTTTTACGGCATCATTGTATTTCATTCTTTCAACAGCAATGCGGTTTTCGCAGCCTTCAAGCTCTACGCGCAATTCGCTGAATGCCTGACTTGATTTTAAAGAAGGATAGTTTTCAGAAACCACTAATAATTTGGAGATTGCAGAAGATAATTCGCCTTGTACCTGTTTGAATTGCTGCATGTTTTGTTCTGTTAAATTAGTAGGGTCAATAGTTACCTGCGTGGCCTTTGCCCTTGCATCCACCACTGCAATTAAAGTTGATTTTTCAAAATTGGCTTCTGCCTCCACTGTTTTAACAATTGAGGGAATAAGGTCGGCCCGGCGCTGATACTGGCTTTCTACCTGGTGCCATTGAGAAATTACAGACTCATTAAGATCAACAAACGCATTTCTTTTACTGCAGCCGTAGGTAAGCCCAAAAAAGGCCAGTACGGCAATTATAATAATAATGTAAGTGCTTTTCATAGTTTAATGATTTTTTTGTTGAGGGTTTATTTAATGTGCGTTTAGTAAGGCTTATTTTTAATAGTGATATTTGCAATATATGTACACAAATTACGTTTTAAAAATCTGTAAATTTCCATGTGAAATTAAAAAATAATTACCTTAGAAGTAGGTTTATTGATAAAAAAATTAACATATTTTCTTCTTTTACTTGTTGTGTGCCGGCGCAACGCTTGCTCACAGTCCCTTTACAAGCTGTCTGTTATTAATACCGACAGCCAGAAGATCTTTAAAAAAATTACCTACAAAAAGCAATTTGTTACTAAAGACTTTTTAAAAAAGGAAGTAGAAAAGGTTTGCGTATCATTAATTGATGAAGGGTTTATTACCGCCAGTGCAGACAGTGTGGTATGTGACTCTTTATATTGCAAAGCGTATATTTTTGCGGGACCAAAGCACAAATGGATAAACTTAACCTACGACCGTAAAGATCAGGCTATTGTTAGCAGACTAGGGTATAACGAACGTTTTTTTACAAACCGCCCTTTTAAATTTAAAGAGCTGGCGGGGTTTATGGAAAAAATAATTGTGTATTATGAGAACAACGGATATCCTTTTGCAACGGCAAAACTCGACAGTATAAAAATTAAAGATAATACCCTGCAATCAAAACTGGTTATTGAAAGAAAAGAATTTATAAGGCTCGACAGCCTTGTAACAGAGGGTGAAGGCAAAGTAAGCAGAAAATTTTTGCTTAGGTATTTAGGAATTAAAAACGGGATGCCTTATAACGAACAAGTGTTTAGGGACGTATCAAAAAAAATAAAACAACTGTCGTTTGTAACGGAAAGTAAATCGCCGATATTGCGCTTAACCGATAAGCAAAATAAACTATACTTGTTTTTGGATAAAAAAAACGCGTCGCAGTTTGACGGGATCGTGGGGATTTTACCGGGTGGTAACGGCAAGACTATTTTTACGGGCGATGTGAAAATTAAACTGGTAAATACAATTTTTAAAAGCGGTGAAACGTTTGATATTAACTGGCGCCGGCTTCAATCTCAAACACAGGATTTGAAAGCGGAAGTTATTTACCCATACATTGCGGGCTTGCCGGTTGGCGTGGATTACAACATTAAATTGTATAAAAAAGACACCACCTTTATTGATGTAACTAACGGCCTTGCTTTAAATTATTATTTTAACGGCTTAAATTATTTTAAGGTGTTTTATTCGCAGCGTAATGCGAACCTTATTGCTACTTCGTACTTGGCAAATGCTACGGTGTTACCTGATTATGCGGATATTGCTACAAAATCGTATGGAGTGGGAATGTTTTATGAAAAATTTGATTACAGGTTTAATCCTAAGAACGGCTTTCACGTTAATGTACAGGGCTCTGTGGGAAACAGGCAAATAAAAAAGAACCCGAAAATAAATGATGCCGTTTATACCGCGGTACAGCTTAAAAGCTCTCAATACCAGGTTTTAGGTGATATGGCGGGTTATATACGATTGGTAAAAAACCACGTCTTAAAATTATCGGCGCAGGCAGGCAGCGTATTGGGAAATACGATTTATAAAAACGAACTGTTTAGGATTGGCGGGTTACGCACCCTTCGAGGTTTTGATGAAGAAAGTATTTAT
>JBBRHI010000024.1:0-12381 GCA_038222995.1 Bacteroidia bacterium
GCGGTAAATTTCCTGAACCACATTTATCTGTTCTTCTTTCGGCTTAAGCAATTCTGCTTTTGCTTTTTCATATAAATTATTTAAAAGCCCTTCTTTACCGGTTTCTTTAATTAAAGAAATGGCCGCATCAAAAGCTATAAACTTTCCTATTACTGCCATATCAATACCGTAACAATCAGGATAACGAATTTGAGGCGCCGACGAAATAATAATAATTTTTTTAGGGCTTAATCTGTCCAGGATCCTTAAAATACTTTGTTTTAAAGTAGTTCCGCGAACAATGCTGTCATCCAATATTACAAGTGTATCAATATCCTTTTTTACAGTCTCGTAAGTAATATCATAAACTAAGTTTACAAGGCTGTCCCTGCTTTCATCATCTGTAATAAAGGTACGCTGCTTAGCATCCTTTAAAATTACTTTATGGATACGCGGGTGGCTTGCTAAAATTTTACTTAAGGCAGGCTCCGAAACGTTAGCTCCCAATTTTAAAATTTCAGTTGCTTTAATTTTATTAACGTGTTCGTCAATCCCTTCTACAAGGCCTCCAAAGGCTACCTCTGCAGTGTTAGGGATATAGCTGAAAACAGTATTTTCCAGATCGTAATCAATAGCTTTAAGTACTTGTGGAACTAAATAACGGCCTAATTGCTGGCGTTCCTTATAAATATCAGCATCATTTCCTCTGCTGAAATAGATCCGTTCAAAGGAGCAGGCTTTTTTCTCCAATGGTTCAATAATTTGCTCCTCTGTAAAAGTTCCGTCTTTTTTAATAATGGCTGCATGCCCGGGTTTTAACTCTTTGACATCCGAAATTTTTACGTTAAATACCGTTTGTATCACCGGCCTCTCGCTGGCTACAACCAGTACTTCATCATCTTTGTAAAAATAGGCAGGCCTTATACCGTTAGGATCTCTCAATACAAATGCGTCACCGTGCCCCATCATGCCGGCCATGACATACCCTCCGTCCCAACGCTTGCTGCTTTCAGTAAGTATGGAAGTAACATCAATATGTTTTTGGATCTCTTTGGAGATCTCAAAATTATTCATCCCTTTTTCTTTAAAGATTTTAAATAAGCGATCATTTTCTTTATCTAAAAAATGACCGATTTTTTCCATTACCGTAACCGTATCTGCTTTTACGGTAGGGTGTTGGCCCAGTTCAATTAAGTGCCCCAAAAGCTCATCCACATTGGTTAAATTAAAATTGCCCGCTACTAATAAATTACGGGCCATCCAGTTATTTTGTCTCCTGAACGGGTGGCAGCTTTGTATATTATTACCTCCGTAAGTTCCGTATCGTAAATGGCCTAAAATCAACTCCCCCATAAATGGAATATTTTTCTTTTGCCATTCTATATCATTATAGGCTTCCGGATTTTTTTGCTTGGCATTAATATAAAGGTCATTTACTTTCGAAAAAATATCTTGAGTGGCTTTTGGCTCAATAGAACGTAGTCTGTCAATGTAGGTTGTACCCGCCTCTACATCCAATTTTACGGTGGCAATCCCCGCGCCATCCTGCCCGCGGTTTATCATTTTATCCATCAGCTGGTACATTTTATGTAAGCCATACCTGCTGCTGCCGTATTTTTCTTTGTAAAAGTTTAAAGGTTTGAGGAGCCTGATTAAGGCTACACCACACTCATGTTCAATTTTATCACTCATAATATCAAAATGCAAAGTTACTATTTAGTTACGGGATTATATATATAAAACAGGGTTTTTAGACCTATATAACAATTAAGACGTTGTTATGATTAAATAACGGGTTTTTTAACATAAATTTGATATGTACCTTTGCCTCGTTTTTAACCCGGTTGCCTTGTATTTCCTCGAACAGCATAAAAAAAAATTGGCACTATTGTGCATTGCATTTTTAGCGATACTATGGTTTTTATGTTGTCTTCCAAAATCTTTATTTACCGATTCCTATTCAATCGTTCTCAATGATGAGGAAAACAATTTACTCTCAGCTAAAATTTCGGCCGACGGTCAATGGCGTTTTCCGGAATCAGAAACATTAAATCCAAAATTTATCGCAAGTATCCTGGCATTTGAGGACCAATATTTTTTACAACACCGTGGCATTAATCCCGGTTCTGTGTGGCGTGCTTTTAAACAAAACAGGAAGGCCGGAAAAATTGTAAGTGGCGGAAGCACCATTACGATGCAACTCGCAAGGCTTATTCGTAAAAATCAAAAACGAACGTACTTCGAAAAATTGATAGAATTAGTTATGGCTTTGAGATTAGAGTTAACGCGATCAAAACCGGACATCCTTAAATTGTATGCCTCACACGCCCCTTTCGGTACTAATGTAGTAGGTGTGGATGCGGCCGCCTGGCGTTATTTCGGCAGAAAGCTCTCTCAATTATCATGGGCCGAATGTGCTACGCTGGCCGTATTGCCTAATTCACCCTCTATTATTTATCCGGGAAAAAATAAAGAAAAGCTTAAACAAAAACGTAATACATTATTATACAAATTAGTTAATCTTAAGTGCATTGACGTAGAAACCTATGAACTCGCAATTCGTGAACCTTTGCCTGATAAGCCTTTTGCACTGCCTAATAAAGCAAGGCATTTGCTGAACCGCGCAGTAAACGAGCATGCCGGCGAAAACAATTTCCACACGACTTTAAACGCAGACATTCAAAACAGGCTGTTGGAAATTTTGACAAAACACGGCCTGCGTTTAAAACAAAATGAAGTACATAACCTTTGCGCTTTAATAATTGACATCCGAAAAAATGAAGTGGTTTCTTATATTGGCAATACCCCCATAAAAGATAAAGAACCTCACGGGGAAGATGTAGATGTGATCACCTCTAATAGAAGCACGGGGAGCCTGTTGAAGCCTTACTTATATGGCTTTATGCTGAACGACGGGCAATTGATGCCGAGTATGCTGGTGCCTGATATCCCTACGCAAATTGCCGGCTATGTTCCGCAAAATTTTGACTTTACATATGATGGGGCTGTGCCTGCTAAACAAGCCTTAGCAAGAAGTTTAAATATTCCGGCAGTTAAATTATTGCAGCAATATACTATTGAAAAATTTTTGGACCGTTTACAACAAATAGGTTTAACCTCCATAAACCGTTCGGCCGATAATTATGGGTTGTCGCTTATACTTGGCGGCGGCGAATCTAAACTATGGGATATGTGTTCTGCCTATGCAAGTATGGCAAGGGTATTGAAACGGTATAACATTTCGAAGACTTACTCAGATACGGACTGGGAAAAACCTCACTATTTAAATGCTTTACATAACCAAAGATCTAAGAAACGCAACTCACAATCCGATCCCCTTATATCTGCTTCATCGGTTTGGCTTACCTTTGAAGCTATGGCTGAAGTAGGCCGGCCGGATATTGATGCAAGCTGGAAGCGGTTAGGAAACTCGCAAAAAATAGCCTGGAAAACAGGCACCAGTTTTGGTTTCAGGGATGGTTGGGCAATAGGCATATCAGGCAATTATGCAGTAGGTGTGTGGGTTGGTAATGCAGATGGAGAAGGGCGCCCGGGCCTTACCGGAATTTCGGCCGCTGCCCCTGTTTTATTTGAAATATTTGGAATGCTGCCAAATGCGGAATGGTTTAAAATGCCTGCCTCAGATGTAAAACAAGTGTTAATATGTAAGCAAAGCGGTTGCCTGCCGTCTTCTTACTGTACTGAAACTAAAAAAGAGTGGATTCCTAAAGAAAGCAGAGTGGCCATTACATGTACTTATCATAAACCTATTCACACAGATGCAACAGGCCGGTATAGGGTTACCGATGCCTGCGTTTCGCCGTTAGATATGAAAACACTATCGTGGTTTGTATTACCGCCAACATTAGAATATTATTATAAAATAAAAAATCCTACTTATAAAACATTACCGCCTTATAAAACCGGCTGTGAACCGGAAATTGAAAAATCTATGGAAATGATCTATCCAAAGCCGGGCACGGTAATATACATCCCCTACGAATTAAGCGGGGAGCAGGGAAAAACGGTATTTGAAATTGCGCATCGCAACCCTTCAAACGTTGTGTTTTGGCACTTAGACGGCGTTTTAATAGGAACAACAAAAGAGATACACGAACTCGGATTAAATCCTTCCAAAGGAAAGCATATGCTGTCATTGTCGGATAACACAGGCGAAACGCTTACTATTCCTTTTGAAGTAGTGAGCGAAAAAAAATAATTTTGATAGGAGGAAAGCTGTTCTAACCTCTTAAGTCTAATAATCTCACGCCTCATAATGTTAATTCAATGTGTCTTTTTGTTGAAAACGTTTAAAGCCCGGAAAATATTAGTTATTTATATTTGATTAATGGCTTTAACGGAAGAAAAAGAAACGGAAAAATTATTTTACTCCATCGGAGAGGTCGCTGAGATGTTTGATGTAAACACATCGCTGATCCGTTTTTGGGAGAAAGAATTCGATATCATTTCTCCGTCTAAAAATAAGAAGGGAAATCGTCTTTTTACAAAAAAGGACATTGAGAATTTTAAGCTTATTTTCCATTTTGTAAAAGAAAAAGGCTATACGCTGCAAGGCGCTAAAGATAAGCTAAAGGGCGGCCTTAAAGCATCAGACCAAGTTAAAGTAGAAGTTATTGATAAATTAAAAGGGATCAAAGATCAATTACTTAAGATCAAAGATTCATTATAATTTTCCTTTTTTTATTGTTTTAATGACGCTTGAAAAGGCTTTCAAATTTAAGATTATTTGAGTGTGTTAACGGCCTTAATTCGGTTAATTTCTGTAAATTTAAGCCATGACATTAAACAGAAAATTACCGCCCGATTTTAAAGCGATCGATAAAATTGATATACAACACGCCGAATCTTTTACGTTAGATAACGGAATTAAAGTATATACAATTGATAGCGGCTCACAGGAACTCACTAAAATTGAATTTATTTTTAAAGCAGGCATGTACTACCAGGATCAACCTTTGGTGGCATCCGCTTCAAATAATTTACTGGAAACCGGCACTAAGAGCTACACGGCAAATCAATTATCGGATGAAATAGATTTTTTCGGTTCTTTTTTTGAATGCGCCGTAGACCAGGATTATTCTGCCCTGGCATTGTTCAGCTTAAATAAATACCTTGATAAAAGCCTTCATTACGTTGAAGAAATCATTAAATACCCTACTTTTCCTAAAGATGAATTTGATATTTATATCTCTAATAAAAAACAAAAGCATTTAGTTAATTCTCAAAAAGTAAATGTGCTGGCGCGCCGGCGCTTTACTGAATTATTATTTGGAGAACAGCATCCTTACGGCAGAGATGTGAAAACGGAAGATTTTGATAAATTGAATTTAGACGTGATCAAAGCGTTTTACAGATCACATTACCATTCCTCAAACTGTACCATTGTAGCATCCGGAAAATTACCGGCAACATTAATCCGGGTATTAAATCAATTTTTCGGGCAAACTACCTGGGGCGATGTACAACCTATAAATGCCCCTGTTACAAAATTAGACACAAGCTCTGAACGAAAACACTTTATTGAAAAGCCTGATGCCATTCAGTCTGCTATAAGGGTAGGCAGAACTTTATTTAATAAAACACATCCCGATTATTTTAAATTCCAGGTGTTGAACACTATCTTAGGCGGTTATTTCGGTTCACGCTTAATGGCTAATATCCGCGAAGATAAAGGCTATACCTATGGCATAGGAAGCGGCTTATCGTCTTTGGTAAACGGCGGGTATTTTTTTATTGCAACAGAGGTGGGAGCAGATGTTACCAATAATACATTGACGGAAATTTACAAAGAAATTAAATTGTTGCGCGAAGAGCTTGTGGACGTTGAAGAATTAGAAACCGTTCGGAATTACGTGCTCGGGCAATTTTTAAGAAGTGTGGACGGCCCTTATGCTTTAGCGGATAAGTTTAAAGCTATTTGGGAATTTGGATTGGGCTACGATTATTTTGAAAAATATTTTGATGCAGTAAAAAAAATTACGCCTGAAGAAATAAAAGCATTAGCAAATACCTATTTGCAGGAAAAAGATCTGATAGAATTAGTAGTAGGAAAAAAATAATTCATGCAGACCAATCTTTGGAGTAAAATAGAAGACTTTGACATTAATGTTACGTCAAATGGCAATGGTTTTTCTTTAAAATTGGCTCGTGAAAATAATTGGCCCTACAATTTCACAAAACAAGCAATTTTAGAATATAAAAAGTTTATGTTTTTAGCGGCTATATGTGATTTTATGGTTTCTCCTTCAAAAATTGTAGATGAAGTTTGGCACCTGCATCTAACGTACACACAATCTTATAACGATCTCTGTTTGATTTTAGGAAAAAAAATAGAGCATAATCCATCCGATTTTTCTGATTCTGATATTGAAAAATATAAGATAGCAAAAGAAAAAACACAATCTGAGTACGAAAAATATTTTGGTAAACAGCCAATTGAATACTGGAAACATGGAAATATTTTTGAACAGCTTGATTTTGTAAAAGCAAAGTTTAAATTGCGCACTAAAATTATATTTGTTTTGCTGGCCTTTATTACAGCCTATTACCCTTTGTTTTTGCTCACGCAAAAATTTATTATTTCAATTGACAGTATTAATTTCATTATCTCAAATTTAACTTTATTTGCAGTTGCTCTAATCGGGCTTGAGTTGTACAATAGACAAGCTATAAACAGCATTATTAATGCTTTAGGAAAAGAAGCAGTCTTATTTAATCTTACAGCACTTGAAATGGTTTACTTGCGATCAGATAGCCTCATTAAAGTCATTCATGGTGTAGTAAACAATTTTATAAAAGAAAAAAAAGTAAGTGTTTCAAGTGATTTTAAACTTCATAGAATTGAAAAGAATCTTACATCCATTGATTATCAGGATCCCATTATTGGCTATATACACAATAACGGCAGCTTTTATCCGGCTATATTAAATAAAGTTATTCATAGATCTAATTACATGAATATAAAAAATGCGATGGAAGCATTAAAAAAATACTTTTTAAAATCAAAAGCTTTTAATAAAATTGCAATTATAAATGTGTTGGTTTTTGTATCAATTTTAACTTTCAGTTTTTTGCGACTCACGAATGGGGTAATAAGAAATAAGCCGATTGGTATTTTATTTGTATTAATTTTGGTTATACTATTTGTTTCATTAAACTATTTCAAAAGATTACTTGGTTTTATTGCAACTCAGGCAATTCCTAAGTATTATGAAACCAACATTTTAACAGGCGAAAAAATTAAGGAAAGTTGGGCCTGGAATTATTTTGTATATGCTGATGCGCTATTTGCTGAAGAATTTTCTCCTTTGGTAAAATATATTTCTTCAAATAATAGCAATTCAAACAATTCTTCATGCGGAACCTCATGTGGCTCAAGTTGCGGTAGCTCATGCGGAGGAGGTTGCGGCGGTTGTGGAGGAGGAGATTAACATTAATATTAAACAATTAGGTGGCTAAAATTTTTATTATAGGTCCTGCATTCCCTTTACGTGGCGGTTTAGCTACGTTTGACGAATTGTTCTGTAATGCATTTAATGAACAAGGGCATCATTGTGAAATTATTTCTTACAGCCTGCAATACCCGGGTTTTTTGTTTCCCGGAAGCACACAGTTTGATACTACGGGTATCGCTCCAAAAAATTTAAAGATTCATACACTCATTAACTCGGTCAATCCTTTTTCATGGATCAAAACCGCTAAGTTCATTAAAAAACAAAAGCCGGATTTTATTGTCTTTAGGTTTTGGATTCCTTTTATGGGTCCTGCTTTAGGAAGTATAGCCCGCATGGTTCGTAAAAGCGGCATTAAAATATTGGCAATTACAGATAACGTCATTCCGCATGAAAAAAGAATCGGTGATGTTGCCTTTTCAAAATATTTTATAAATGGCTGTGATGGTTTTGTAACCATGAGTAAAGCCGTAATGAAAGACCTTGAAAAATTTACCGCGACCTCACACAAAAAATATTTATTACATCCCTTATACACATCCTTTGGTGAGAAGCTTGATAAAGTTGATGCCCGAAAAGCTTTAGGACTTCCTGAAAATAAAAAGATCGTTTTATTTTTCGGCTTGATCCGAAATTATAAAGGATTGGATATGTTGCTGGACGCCTTTAATGAATTAAAATCAAACCCGGATATTAACCTTTTAATTGCCGGTGAATTTTACGAAGACAAGCAACCGTATTTAGATCTGATTGAAAAGTATCAAATTCAGGATCGTGTTATGTTACACGGAAAGTTTATTGCCAATGAAGACGTAAAATTATATTTTTCAGCGGCCGACCTTGTTGCTTTGCCATACAGGAGCGCTACACAAAGCGGTGTAACACAGGTATCCTTTCATTTTGAAGTTCCTACACTGGTTACTAATGTAGGAGGGCTATCAGAAATTATTCCTGATAAAGTTGCGGGCTATGTAGTTGAATCTTCCGGTAAAGCCATTGCTGAAGCCATTAAAGATTACTTTGAAAATAACAGGATAGTAGCATTTACCGAAGGCATGAAGAGCGAAAAACAAAAATATGATTGGAAAATATTTGTAACTGAAGTAGTTGATTTATTTAAACGTATAAAATGATAATAAGAAGTAAAGCACCTTTAAGGATCGGTTTAGCAGGCGGCGGGACTGACGTTTCCCCATACAGCGATTTATACGGTGGCGCTATCTTAAACGCCACAATAGATCTATATGCGTATGCAAGTTTAGAACCTTTGCATGACGGCACCATTGAGTTTTGCATCGACGGTACCGATAAGGTAATTCGCGTAACGTCAGCAAAACAATTAGAATTGGTGGAAGGCTTTGAATTATTTATCGGTGTATACAATCGCATTATAAAACAGTTTAATTTAGAGCCCTTGTCGTTTCGTCTAACCTCTTACATTGAAGCGCCTCAAGGTTCGGGCCTCGGTACATCCTCAACCATTGTGGTCTCATTGATCGGTGCGTTTGTTGAATGGCTTAATCTGCCTTTGGGTAAATATGATATTGCCCATTTAGCGTATGAAATTGAACGTGTTGATTTGAATATGAGCGGCGGTAAACAAGACCAATACGCAGCAACATTTGGGGGAATAAACTTTATGGAGTTTTTACCTAATGATAAAGTCATTGTAAATCCTTTGCAGTTAAAAGACGAAGTGTTATATGAACTGGAATTCAATTTGTTATTATACTTCACAGCCACACAGCGCTTGTCCGCTACTATTATTAATGAGCAGGTTAAAAATGTAAAAGATAAGAATGAAAAATCAGTCGATGCCATGCACAATTTAAAAGAGCAGGCACAGCAAATGAAAGACAGTTTATTACGTGGAGAGCTCAATAAAATAGGGGAGATTCTTCATTTTGGCTGGACCAATAAAAAATTGATGGCTCAATCTATCTCCAATGAGTTGATCGATACGGTTTACACAACCGCTCTTACCACGGGCGCTACAGGCGGAAAAATTTCCGGGGCAGGTGGTGGTGGTTTTATGTTCTTCTATTGCCCTGCGGTTACCAAGATCAAAGTAGCCAAAGCCATTGAGAACCTTGGCGGGCGCGTACAGTCTTTTAAATTTACAACACAAGGCTTAACAACCTGGACAAGTTTGTAGCAATGAATTATGCAGTATCCATTTTCTCTTTAATAATTGGCGTATTTTCTATTTGGTTTAGTATTAAGTTTATTGGTTTGTACCTTAAGGTTAGAAAGTGGAATAGGATTTCGGCAACCATAACTTCAAAAGAATTATTTATTCATCCTAAATATTCTACGTCGCGCACTCCTTACGGTTTAAAAGTAAATTACACGTATCAGTTAAACAATACAGCTTACACAGGCCACACAGTATATTTAGCTGAGTTAGCAGGAGGCCAAGTAAATCTCATGAAAAGCGATGCGGAAAAAAGATTATATAAAATTGAACCGATTATGTCCGTTTATGTAAAACCAAATGATCCAACACAATCAGTAATATATTGCGAAGGGGTGGTGTTATATTTTTTTGTTTTTGGCATGGGATTTAGTGCGTTGCTGATCGTAATCTCTAATATTTTGTAAATAACCCTGCCGAAAGTTTAGATCCGACAGGGCTTAGTAGGTTATTTCACATTGTTCAATTGAATATACCTATTTTGACAAATGGCGTTGTTTTTTTATTTCAATTAACTCTTTAATTTCTTTAATAGCATTTAATTGAACTTCACATAAATCTTTATACGCACCTAGTATGGTATTATCATAATAATATGTATCCTGAACGACGTTAAGGATCGAAGAACTAAACGAAATTCGTTTGTTTGTATCTTCTGTTTTTGTGATTCTTATTTTTTCTATGTAAGAATTTATAGAATTTTCAGTTACAAGATTGTTTAATATTCTTATATTTTCGTATTCTTCTTTATTTCTATCCAGAAAACCAAGAAAAGTTCCTACTGTAAAATTTATCCCTTTATTCTTTAAATCCTTTGTAATTGCTTTATGTCCAATTTCATATTCTAATAAGTTAGATTTTAATTCATTAACAGATTTATTTATCGCTTTTAATCTTATTATAAAATTATTTAGAGATGTATCTGATTCTGCTATTTTATATAATTTATCAGCTTCTTCTTTTATCATTGTTTCATCATTTGATAAATATTCTATTTCCGTATTATCTAAGGGCCTTGCCCTAGGCGTTGTGTTTACAAGAGTTAAGAATAAACCGCAACCCATAATCATTATGATAGTTGTTACAACTGTATTAATCTTAGAATCAGGATTCTTAATGCCTGTGAAAAAATATAATGGAATATATAAAACCAACATTATCATTACAAAACTAAGTCCCAGCATATTTGCGCCCGGCCAGCGAAAAATTTTAAATAACACTGCCAGACTTATCAAAATACCTGATACAATTGCTAAACCAAGTATCAGCTTATCTTTCACAGTTTGTTTTTCTTTAACTTTTAAGGTAAATAATAGAGGAAGAAAAATGAAACTGGAAATAAGAATCCCCAAAAAAATCCCTAGCGCGGCTCCCGGCCAGTGCATAAATTTAAATAGTATACCCAAAATCATTGCTGCAGCAGAAACTGTTCCGCTTATGATCATTATCTTTTTCATAGTGTAATAGTTTTTAAAAGTTAGTAATAGGAGTGTTTCTTCTTCTATCTCCCATAAAGCATCTTTATAAAATGTTTTAATGGTTTTCTGATAAAAGCTCTCAAAGTCTCCGTTTGCTTCGAGATTTTGCTCTATGATACAACATACATGATCGAGGAGGTTTTGCTGCAGGCTCTCCATTTCAACGCCACGTGCACTAATGTCGTTAAAAATATAATCTATTTGTGTATCACTGAGGCAGTACATTTTATTGTGTTTTAAGTTTAGCCACATGGTATCATTAACCATGTAGAAACATAGATTTAATTTTGTTCTTTAAAATTGACGCTTGAACCTAATATTTATAAGTGCTATGCAGTTAAAATTGATTAAACGCTTTTTGTTTTAATGTCCAGTAAAAATTTCATCGTTTCCATAAAGTCGGCGAGTTCGCTTACCTTTTCCTTTGTTTTATTTTTACCGCTCGGGCTTAAGCTGTAATATTTTCTGACACGCTTGCCTATAAATTCTGTTTCGGTTGTCACCAACCCGTCATCTTCCAAAGCATGTAAAGTGGGGTATAAAGCACCTTCGGTTATTTGAATTTTATCTAAGGTCAATTCTTTTACTCTCTGAGTAATTTCGTAACCGTACATCTTTTTATTGTCGGCAAGCAGCTTTAAAACAATGGTTTTAAGTGTGCCTTTTATGAGTTCGGAAGAGTAGATCATGATAGTATAAGTTATTACCTAAGACAAAGATACATAAGAATCTGATGTATTTGACTATTATGCTTTTAATTTTACCTAAGATGTTGATTTTAAGCACTATAATTTTGTTTAAGAAAATATAAAATTAAAAAAACATTTAAAAGTTTATTACGCAATATTAACGATATGCCTTTTTGATTTACAAATTCTTTAACTTTATGCTATGACAGATGAAATCACCTTAAACGAAGCAAGCTTTAGTCCCAAAGTTAAAACATATATTTTTTTTATAGTCTTGTTTTTTTTGATCACCAGTATCATCGGTATTTTAGTAATTCCCTTCTGGATCTTTGGTTTAGGACAATGGTTGAGCGGTAAATTTTTTAAAACGCTGTCATGCAGGATCACCAATAAAAATTTAAGATTTTCTAAAGGCTTAATTGTACATGTTGAAAAAACTATTCCTCTTGAAAATATTCAGGATCTTTCTTTTGTAGGTGGCCCTATACTGAGAGCTTTCGGATTAACCCTGATCAGGATTGAAACTGCGGGAGGCGGCGGCGGGCCTCATAACCAGAATATGATGTGTA
>JBBRHI010000025.1:0-12155 GCA_038222995.1 Bacteroidia bacterium
AAGGCATGTATTTAATCATACGTATAAACCAGGGCAATTCATTTCTTGATTTACTTGTAGAAATTAAGAATGTTTTTTGAGGAGAAATTATGTTTGTCAGCTCACAGCAAAGCATGCCTCCAAAGGAAACACCCATTAAACAAAATGGCTTAGACGTATCAATTTGTGTAAGAAATTTTTTAGCATAGCTTGCCATCGTGTCATCTTTTTCCGGCAGCGGCCAATCTAAAACTACTAAGTCGGCATTTTTAATAACCGTATTTACAAATAGTTTTTCTGTTGTTCCTAAACCCGGTATAGCGTAAATAATCATTCATGCAAAGATAAGAACGATCTCTTTATCCAAACATTGAAAATACTAAAACACGTTAATAACTTTTTGGCTTAGTAATTGATATCACGTTATATTTGCTACAATAAATTAAAAAAATAACCGTTCAATAATCTATAAAAAATACACCATGACTACAGAAATGGCATTAGAAAATATAATAACAGCAATTAAAAATAACGTATTAGTCATTACTATTAACAGGCCCGATAAACTAAACGCTTTAAACAGACAAACGATTGAAGAGTTGCATGAATTGTTGGTAGACGCTGAAAATGATAAAAGTATTCGCGCATTAATCATTACAGGCTCAGGACAAAAAGCATTTGTTGCAGGTGCCGATATTGCTGAGTTTGCCAACTACTCTATTGAAGAAGGCAAACAATTAAGCTCCATAGGGCATTTTAAAATATTTAATTTTATTGAAAATTATTCTAAACCCGTTATTGCAGCTGTTAACGGTTTCGCATTGGGCGGAGGGTTAGAATTAGCTATGGCTTGCCACATTCGTGTAGCCAGCTCTAATGCTAAAATGGGCCTTCCTGAGGTAAGTTTAGGCGTTATTCCGGGATATGGCGGCACGCAACGTTTAGCGCAGCTGGTTGGTAAAGGTAAAGCGTTTGAAATGATCGTGACAGCCGATATGATTAACGCGGAAGACGGATATAAATGGGGCTTAGTAAATTACGTAACCACACAGGAAGAATTATTAAATAAATGTTTTGATATTACTTCAAAAATAATCTCTAAATCTCCTGTAGCGGTTAAAACAGCCATTAAAGTTATAAATGCCGGTTACAATACTAAATTAAACGGTTACGAAGTAGAGATCGAGGAATTTGGGAAAAGCTTCGCTACAGCCGATTTCAAAGAAGGGGTATCTGCTTTTTTAGAAAAAAGAAAAGCTGAATTTCCCGGTAACTAATTTTAAAAAATAAAGTAAAAACAGTTCAATAAACCTATTACAATGAGCGTTACACGACCTTTTAATTTTAAAAAATGGATTGACGATAATCGTGACTCATTAAAGCCGCCCATTAATAACAAAGTAGTATACCAAGATGCTGAATTTATAGTAATGGTAGTAGGCGGGCCAAATGCCCGTAAAGATTACCACTTTAATGAAAGTGAAGAGTTTTTTTACCAGTTGGAAGGTGATATAAAAGTACAGATACAGGAAGACGGTAAATCCGTTGAAGTGGATATAAAAGAAGGGGATATTTTTTTATTGCCTCCAAGAGTGCCTCACAATCCTATTCGCTTTAAAAACACCATAGGTCTTGTAATGGAACGCAAACGGCGAAACGGGGAAAAAGACGGTTTGTTATGGTTTTGTGAAAAATGTAATAACAAATTGTATGAAGAATATTTTGATTTAAAAGACATTACAAACCAGTTCCAAAGCGTTTTTCAAACCTTTTATTCATCAAAGGAACATCGAACATGCACAGCCTGTGGGCACGAAATGCAACCGCCATTATTGGTTTCCTAACGTTTTTTAGCTAATTAATTAGTAGAAGTACAGTTTTAACGAGTAAATAGTGTTAATGTTAGGCTGATTTTATCTTAACTTTGAGATACAAATTATTTAGTATGAAAACTATGACTTTAAGCAGATATTTACTCACAACTTTTACAATCTTAACAGCAGGGTTTGCCATTGCACAATCCAATGATGGATTTGATTATAACAGAGCCCGCCAAACCGCACAACAAAAAGGCATTATTGCTTCGGATATGGCAGGTTATATAAGGTTTTTACATGATGATTATTTAAGCCATGGAGGCAGCGCTCAAAATCCGAACCCCGGTACAGGAAATCCAAATTTAGGCACTGTTTTTCTTAACGGAAACCAAGCCGGCAGGCCGGGCACTCCCGGGCCAAATACCCCTCAAAACGCCTATTGCCCCAATGCAGGCTTTGAACAACTAACTTTTGCTAACTGGACAGGAAGCTACGGACAGGTTGCTACAGGAGGCTCAGGAGCTCCTTTCCCAATTTATAATCAAACTTCTCCTACTATTGCTAATTCAGCCGGTAATAATGTTGGTTTAACAAATACTGTAAATTATCACACTATTATGACTACGCCCGCTACCAATAGTGTTTTTCCAAGCTATGTTGGGTATGACTCTATTGCTTCAAGAGTTGTAGGTACACAAACTGTTTCTGAAATTCCGGTAGTAAATCCCACAGGTGGTCCTGCATCAGTACGCTTAAATGGTGCATCAGCCAATTATAGGGCCAGCAAAGTTAATTACCTTATGGCCTTGAACCCAAATAACAAAAACTTTTCTATTTCTTACGCTTTGGTTTTAGAAAACGGTGGCCACGCTGCTGAAGATCAACCTTATTTTTCCGTTCG
The DNA here is from genome assembly GCA_038222995.1 of Bacteroidia bacterium. Taxonomy (GTDB): domain Bacteria; phylum Bacteroidota; class Bacteroidia; order B-17B0; family Aurantibacillaceae; genus UBA4416. The sequence goes on from JBBRHI010000025.1 coordinate 2,698, forward strand.
TGTAACAGATCAAAACGGCATATTAGTGCCCGGCTGTTCTCAGTATACTATTACTTGTAGCGCTAACGTTACTAATTCTACAAGTCCTCAATATGATCCGTTATGGAAACAATCCATTGTTGTATATGATGTTTTATACAGACCTTGGCAAACGTTTGCCTTCGACTTTTCCAATTACCCTGCCATTACATCTGTAAATGTTGAGTTTTATGTTGGAGGGTGCGCTCAGGGCGGCCACTACGGCTATGCTTACGTAGATGCGCAATGTAGCCAAGGTGGGGCTGTAGCCAGCTTTTGCGCGGGATCAAACACTTCCGTATTAACGGCACCGGCGGGTTATAGTACCTATCAATGGACCGGCCCTTCAGGACCTGTTACAATTGCTAACGGAGGGAATACAGGAACTGCGACTATCTCTCCTGTTTCGGCAGGGCAAGTATTTACGTGTGCAGTTACTGCACCTAACGGTTGTTCCAGTGTTTTTACAACGACTGTATCTGTGACCACAGTTAGTATAACAGGCGTTGGTTCAACACCGTCATGCCCTACAGGCAATAGCGGTACTGCCAACGTAACTGCTACAGGAAGCAGCTTAGGATATTCATACCAATGGCTTAATAGTTTGGGAAGCACGGTAGGAACGGCGCAAACCGCCACAGGACTGTCTCCCGGAACTTATAGTATTGTTGTTTCTTCACCTATGTGCGGCTCTACAACATCTACTGTTTCAGTGGGCATCTCACCACCAACGTTTTATTCATTAAACGCGCCGTTTTGCGGTAGTGTAGCCTGGATAACCAAAGCAGGCGGCTCAAATTACAAATGGTATACAGCAATCCCATTAGCAATAATTCCCGGTGCTACAACTCAGTCCTTAACTATTAACTCGCCTGTTGCCGGAACTCAATATTATTTATCCTATACAACCGCAAGCGGATGTAAGGACTCTATTAAATATACATTAACCCAGGTTCCGGGCGGTAGTGTGTATGTTAGTAATATTAAAAGTATTTGCCCGGGTAACAGCAATTCTTACGCCGTTGTGAATTTACAAACCTCTTCTCCTCCTGTATACAGTTACACGGTTACGGGGCCTGCAGGTTACTCTTCTGTTTTAAATAACACGAATGCTATAAAAGACAGTGTGATTAATTTATCTATTGGAACTTACAGCACAACGGTATTTGACGGCCAGTGCTTATATAACACCACCTTTACCGTAAATCCTTTTGTTTTTACATATACATTAACTCCTACCACCACAACTATATGTACAAGCGGAGGAACTCCTTTAACGGTCAACTTCGGTAATAATATTTCTGCAACATGCGGACTTGATCCTGTTGTTTGCTTAACGGGAAGCCCTGTTACGCTGTTTGGCTCCGGTCCGTATTCACAAAACGGTACCACAACTTACCCGACACCTTACGGTAACTGGTATACTTATGAAAGGTCTCAATACTTAATCAAAGCATCTGATTTAAATGCTGCAGGTATTAATGCCGGGAAACTTTCAAGCTTGTCATTCAACGTTTTAAACATGAATACAAGTATTACCACGTATCCTAACTTTTCCATAAAAATGGGCTGTACAGGCTTAGCAAGTTTACCAAACGTTTCCAGTGGAACCGGTCAATCATTTGTAGGTGGTTTACAAACTGTTTATTCAAATGCGAATCAACCTGTATCCGTTGGATGGAATACGCATAACTTCTCACAAGCTTACGTTTGGGACGGAACCTCTAACCTTTTAGTGGAGGTATGTTTTGGAATGAACACGGCTTATAACTATAGCCAAAACGTATCGGTTGAATTAAAACAAATGCCTTATGTAGCAAGTACATTCCATGCTGAAGATACAAACCCTGTTTGCGGCGGTACGCAACTTGCAGATAACTCATACGGTTTAATGGGTAACGGACAGTATATGATACCCAATATGAAATTGGGTTACTGCGGTGGCCAAAACCCTTCAAACTTTACATATACCTGGACACCTTCTGCCGGCCTAACCTCTACTAATACATATTCAACATTTGCCAATCCAACAACTACTACTATTTATACGGTTCAGGTTAATCCTATCGGTCAAACCAACTGTATGCAGGCGCAAACGTCTACCATAACTATTGTAAATCCGGCAAGCCCTACGATTACAGCTATTGCTCCTTTATGTACAAATGCCTCTGTTGTAACTTTAACTGCGAACCCTACGGGTGGAAGCTGGCTTGGATCAGGAGTAAGTCCTACAGGTGTATTAACTCCATCCTTATCAACGGCAGGTAACAATACTTATACTTATACAGTAGGTTCAGGAACCTGTTCGGCAATAGGCAATACAACTATTTCTGTAGAACAGTATATTCCGTCAACCATTACTTCAAGTATTAACCCTCAGTGTATTACAAATCCTGTTGTTCCTTTACCTACAACCACTAACACAACCGGTATATGGTCAGGAACAGGCATATCAGGAACTAATTTCGATCCCGCAACAGGTGTAGGGACTTATACATTAACATACAGTACTCAACCCGCGCCGATAGCTACGCTTTGTCCGTCGAGCAGCTCTATAACAGTTTCTGTAAGCTCTATAACTCAACCTACCATTAGTGCGGCGGGGCCATATTGCGATAGTTTTGCACCGCAAACCATGACCGTTAATCCGGTTGGAGGTGGAACAGGCGTTTGGGGAACTTCCACAACGGGTTCAGCAATTAGTGCTGCGGGCGTTTTTTCTCCTGCATCTAGCATTATTGGTGCCAATACTATTACTTATACCTTAACAAACGGGCCTTGTGTGGCGGTTGCTTCTAATACCATACAGGTAGTTCATTTTATAAGTGCTGCTTTAACAGGAGGTACAGGTCCGTTTTGTATTTACGACGCCGGAACCGATTTGCAAACTTTAGCGCAGAATGCGGGTGGCATATGGTCAGGTACAGGAGTAACGGGAACTAATTTTGACCCTGCTGTTGCAGGTGCAGGAACACATATAGTAACTTACAGCGTAAACCCTGCACCGTCAGGCCTATGTCCTGACCACACGGATCTTTCTATACTGGTTAATGCAACGCCTACCGTAGTGCCATTAGCTCAAATATATGCGGGTTGTAATTATCCTTTTGTAGCTAACTTTTATACACCCAGTGTAAACACCGGTACTTTAATATGGAATTATGGCGATAACAGCACTAATGAAACAAGTTTTGCCCCAAGTCATATTTATTCGACACCGGGTAATTATATTGTTACGACAACCTATACGGATAACGTGGGTTGTACGGTATCGTCAACAGTGGCAACTGCGGTAACGGTTTATTCTGTACCTGTTGCGGCATTTAATGCAAGCCCTGACGTAACTACGGTTGTTGACGGTGAGGTATCATTTACGAATCAAACATCTGATTTAACTAATAATACGTATGCCTGGTTGTTTACAGGAGCAGACGGGAGCTCAGATATAAACCCGACGTATTTATTTACAAATTCAGGTGAGTATTTTGTCAGGTTAATTGCTATAAGCCCTTATGGTTGCAGTGATACGGCCGTTGTTAAAGTAACGGTGAACCCTGATGTGGTGTTATATGTGCCAAATACATTTACACCAAACGGAGACGGATTAAATGATGAGTTCCAAATATTTTTACCGCCCACAGGGGTTGATTATTCCACTTTTAATTTAACGATATATGACCGATGGGGCGCTGTGATTTACAGAACAAATGACGTTTATAAATTCTGGAACGGTGCAAGAAACAATTCAGGTGAGGTTGTACAACAAGATACTTACGTTTATAAGATCTCGTTTAAAGATGAGAAGAAAAAATATTATGAAAAAGTGGGTTATGTAACGATTCTTAGCGGAAAGTAATTATTCTCCAAAACCTCAAAAGCCCTGCAATTAATAATCGCAGGGCTTTTTCTTTTAAATTAACCGGGGAATTTTAACCTCAACCGCCATGTAACATGCTAAGTGACGTAGGAATTTCTTTTGCATGTATTCCGTTAAAATAGAATGTATGAAACTATTAACCTCTGTTTTATTATTTATGATGATACACACTATAGCCGCTCAAACAACACCAAAAACCATTGATCTCAATAAATATTCAGGAAAATGGTTTGTAGTAAGTGTGATCCCAACCCGTTTTGATAAAGACTGGAATAATGTAACTGAAACCTACACCTTAAATGACAACGGAAAAATAGATATTTATACTACTTATATTAAAAACGGAAAAACAGAAGCGGATCATGTAACGTCGAAAGGGTTCCCGAATAAAAAGAGTAATAACGTAAAATGGAAAGTACAATTTGTATGGCCCTTCAGAGCTGATTATTTAATTGAAGAAGTTGCGGATGATTATTCGTATACGGTTGTCGGGCATCCAAAAAAGAAATTCTTATATATCATGAACCGAACGGGGAAAATGAACGACGAACTATATCATGCTATTGTAAAACGCTTTGCAGATAAGGGTTACAACATGGCAGAACTAAAAAAAATGACTCAATAATTATTATACGTTTGCAAGCATATTATATCTTAACTTTAATGTATGGAATTTGTTGACTATTATAAAATATTAGAACTTGATAAAACTGCAAGTCCTGAGGCCATTAAAAAAGCCTATCGTAAACTTGCCCGAAAATACCATCCGGATTTAAACCCGAAAGACGAGTCTGCAAAAAAAAGATTTCAGGAGATAAATGAAGCCAACGAAGTATTGAGTGATCCTGAGAAAAAGAAAAAGTATGATCAATACGGAAAAGACTGGAAACAAAGTGAAGCTTACGAAAAAGCGAATCAGCAACAGGGAAAACAAAGTTCACAATCCTATTCACAAGGTTTTTCGGGGGATGATTTTTCGGATTACTTTGAATCGATGTTTGGCGGCAGCAAAGGCGGTGGAAGACAAACAAAATACAGGGGACAGGATTATACGTATGAGCTCCATTTAAATTTAACGGATATATATAAAACGCATCAGCAAACTTTAACTGTAAACGGAAAAAATATTCGGTTAACGATTCCTGCAGGTGTGGAGAACGGGCAAACCATTAAAATTACTGGTCATGGAGGCGAAGGCTCTAATGGCGGCCCAAAAGGCGACTTGTACTTAACATTTGTAATTGATAATAACACCCATTTTAAACGTGAGGGGAATAATGCATTTCTAAACGTTGAGATCGATCTCTATGCCGCACTGTTAGGCGGTGAAATAACAGTTGATACGTTAAGCGGAAAAGTAAAATTAAAGGTTGCACCCGAAACACAAAACAACACCAAGGTTAAGTTAAAGGGTAAAGGATTTCCTATTTATAAAAAGGAAAATGAATTTGGAGACTTGTATATTACCTATACTATAAAAATGCCTACAAAGCTTACAGATAAGCAAAAAGAACTATTTACTGAATTAGCAAAAACACAAGTACATGGAAACTAATTTGATAGCAGTTGAGCAGTTTTGTACTTATTACAATGTTGAATTTTCTTTTATTGAATCGTTAAATGAATTGGGCTTAATAGAGATTATTCCTTTAAACGATCAACATTTTCTGCCACATGAACAGTTAAAAGAACTGGAAAAAATGATTCGTTTGCATTATGACCTGGATATAAACATGGCAGGAATAGATGCCATAGCACATTTATTAACCCGAATAAATAACCTGCAACAGGAACTAAATTCTCTTAAAAACAGTTTATAGTTATGCTACTTTAAGCTGTGTAAGCCTTGCATTTTTTAATTTATCTAAAGCATAATCTAAAGTAACTACCAATGTTTTAGGACCTTTTTCATCACTCGGCATATCGTACATAAAATCTACCATAATGGCTTCACAAATTCCCCTTAAGCCCCTTGCGCCAAGCTTAAACTCTAACGCTTTGTTTACAATAAGTTCCAATACTTCTTCTGTCATTTCAAGCTTTACGCCTTCCATTTTAAATAAGTGGCTGTACTGCTTTATCAGCGCGTTTTTAGGTTCTGTTAATATAGAGCGCAACGCCTGATTATCAAGCTTTTTAAGGTATGTTAACACCGGCAAAAGGCCAATTAATTCGGGTATCAGGCCAAAAGCTTTTAGATCTTGCGGAGAAATGTATTGTAATAAATTAGATTTATCAATATCCTCGTTAGCAACGGATGCCGAATAACCTACTGCCTGAGTATTTAAACGCTGGGCAATTTTTTTATCGATCCCGTCGAAAGCACCTCCGCAGATAAATAAAATATTTTTAGTATTAACCTGCAGCATTTTTGCGTCGGGGTGTTTACGGCCTCCTTGCGGCGGAACGTTTACTACAGAACCTTCCAACAGTTTAAGCATGGCCTGTTGAACGCCCTCCCCGCTTACATCGCGTGTAATGGAAGGGTTATCGCTTTTCCGGGCAATTTTATCAATCTCGTCAATAAATACAATTCCTCTTTCAGCGCTTGGTACATCATAATCTGCAGCCTGTAATAGGCGGGTTAAGACATTCTCCACGTCTTCCCCTACATACCCTGCTTCGGTTAAAACGGTAGCATCGGCAATACAAAACGGAACGTTTAAAAGCTTAGCGATGGTGCGGGCTAATAAGGTTTTACCGGTTCCGGTTTCACCTACCAAAATCACGTTAGATTTGTCAATTTCTATGTCTTCTTTTGAATCTGCAACGTGAGATACACGTTTAAAGTGATTGTAAACCGCTACGCTTAATATTTTTTTTGCGTCATCCTGACCTATAATATATTCATCTAAATGTTTTTTAATGGCCTGAGGCTTTAATACACTTAGGGCATGTTGAACCTGTTGATTATTTTGAGCGCCCGCCTCTTCATTTACTATTTTAAAAGCCTGTGAAATACACACGTCACAAATGTGGCCTGTAATACCGGCGATAAGTACTTTTACTTCTTTTTTATCTCGTCCGCAAAACGAACATACTATTGGACCTGATTTTGCCATTATTAAAAATTGGATTGTAAAGATACATAATTTATACTGCCAACATTACATGTTAAGTTGCAAAAAGGCATAAAACCGGTATATTTAACTATATGTATTTAGAGTGAGCAAACGATATACCGGGCAGCGCTAGGTAATTCCGGCAGATGATTAAATAATGGCGATAGGAACTTTTAAAAGAAACAGGACAATTAAAATTCCTCCTACAGCGATCCTGTACCACCCGAAGGCTTTAAACCCGTGTTTGTTAAGAAACCCTATAAATGACCTGATTGCTAAAAGTGCCACTACAAAAGCCACCGCGTTACCGAAAACAAGAATATTTATTTCCTTGCTATTTAATACAAGGCCGTCTTTATAAAAATCCAAGAGTTTTTTGGCAGTGGCCGCAAACATTGTCGGGACGGCAAGAAAAAAAGAAAATTCTGCGGCTGCTTTACGCGTTAAGCCCTGCGTCATCCCACCAATAATAGTAGAGGCGCTTCGGCTCATACCGGGCCATAAAGCAAGGCATTGAAACAATCCTATTTTAAAAGCCTTTGGATACGTAATTTCTTTTTCATCATCCAACACATTATTTTTAAACCACGTATCTACAAACACTAATACAATACCGCCTAAAAACAAGGCGATGGCCACGCCCATCAAGTTTTCGAGAGCAGCGTCAATGTAATCACCCAACAAAAGACCAAAGATAGCAGCCGGAATAAAGGCCACCAGTAATTTAATATAAAAATTAACAGATTTAAAAAACCGTTTAAAGTAAAGCACTACTACCGACAGGATAGCGCCCAGCTGTATAGCTACTGTAAATAATTTAACGAAGGGCGTTGCTTTTATACCTAAAACAGCCGTACCAATCATCATATGGCCTGTAGAGGAAATAGGTAAAAATTCCGTCAGTCCTTCGATAACGGCAATAATAAAAGCTTCTAAATAAGACATACAGTTAAATGAAATTGATTAAGAAATTATATAAGAGTCTAGCTTTTTACACTCTCCTGTTCCTGCGTTTTAGGAGTCCACATAATACCGGCAATAATAGTCATAAAGCCAAGCAAACAAACCATAGGAGCTACGGTAATGCGTTGTGCATCAAAAATAGCAGGATTAAAAACGTTCGGGTCTTCGCTGCCACCGCCAATCATTAACAAATAGCCCAATATAATAAGCGCGATACCTGCAATAAAAATACGATAGTTTTGTTTTCCGAAAGTTGTTTTCATGTTTAATGGTTTAAGAAGAGCAAAGCTATTAAAAAACTTGGTTTTAAGCAGCGCGTAAGCGAAAAAAATCGCTCAATCATTTAGTTAATTTTTCGTAATATTGTTGTTCTATAAAAACGGATATGGGTAAAGTAGCATTAATAACGGGAGTAACGGGTCAGGATGGTGCCTATTTAGCAGAATTATTACTTGGCAAAGGATATGTTGTACACGGCGTTAAGCGCAGAAGCTCGATGTTTAATACAGACAGGATTGATCACTTATACCAGGATCAGCATGAAAAACATGTAAATTTTAAATTGCATTACGGTGACCTGACAGACAGTACAAATTTGATTAGTATTGTACAGGAAGTTCAGCCTGATGAAATATATAATTTAGCGGCTATGTCGCACGTTAAAGTAAGTTTTGAAACACCTGAGTATACCGCTAATGCTGACGGTATTGGAACGCTGCGTATTTTAGAGGCGATCCGTATTTTAGGTTTAGAAAAGAAAACCCGTTTTTACCAGGCATCAACATCTGAATTATACGGTTTGGTGCAGGAAGTCCCTCAAAAAGAAACCACGCCTTTTTACCCGCGCAGCCCTTATGGCGTGGCAAAGTTATATGCTTTTTGGATCACTAAAAATTACCGTGAATCATACGGCATGTTTGCCTGCAACGGTATTTTATTTAACCACGAAAGCCCACTGCGAGGTGAAACATTTGTGACGCGTAAAATAACCCGTGCCGTTGCTAAAATAAGCTTAGGCATGCAGGATAAATTATTTATGGGAAATATTGATTCTGAAAGGGATTGGGGGCATGCAAAAGATTATGTGGAAGGCATGTGGCGCATGTTGCAACAACCGGAAGCGGAAGATTTTGTGTTGGCAACCGGAATTAAGATTACGGTAAGACAGTTTATAAATATGGCTTTTGCTGAAGTAGGCATTCAACTAAAATGGGAAGGAAAAGCAGAAAATGAAAAAGGGATAGATACAAACAGCGGTAAAACGGTTGTTGAAATTGATCCTAAATACTACAGGCCGGCAGAGGTTGAACTATTGGTAGGTGATGCTACCAAAGCTAAAACAAAAATGGGCTGGACTCCAACGTACACCGTGCAGGAGCTTTGCAAGGAAATGGTTGCCGCCGACTTAGAATTATTTAAACGAGATAAGTATTTAATTGAAGGCGGACACAAAGTACTGAATTATAAAGAATAACCGGATTTAGCTTATCATTCTTTTTTAAAATTCAGCTTTCTAAAAATGGAGTTAAACTCAAAAA
>JBBRHI010000026.1:0-12150 GCA_038222995.1 Bacteroidia bacterium
ATTACTGTTGTAAAGGTAATCCGATGTTTCGAGATCATCTTATCTAATAAAATTCCTTGGGTTCAATCAGGTTACTTGCTTATAGTTTTTGTAATTTACGAAGTGATATTACCTGTATTATAGTAATATTTTGAAATAGCTATACAATACAATTAGTTAGTAGCTTTAAAAGTCCACATTACATATTCTGTTAAAACTATTTGGTTGTGAACCCATGTATAGCTTTTATAATACATTTTAAAATCTGTACTACTAAGTTCTACTACATGTAACGTGTCTTGTCCTACTATAACAAAGTCTGTATCATTATTAATTAATTTCCAATGGCCTGTATCTGTTGATACTGAAGCATCGCAACTAGGGCTTTTGATGAGTTGCCAGTCACTATTCGGTAAAAAAACAGATTTACTATCCCATGAACATGTATCAAATATATTCATAGAATCATAAGTGCTAGTTAGCGGCCATTCGTTTAAATGGCTTTTTGCATAAGCTGTAGTATCTTTATATTCATGAGTCATTGACCAATTATGATTGGTAAGAGTTACAAACCTTTCTGACGGAGTTGGTGGTAAAGGATCAAGAGGTAGCTTTTCTTTTTTACAAGCGAAGAATAGTATGAGGAAGCAGAAAAAAAGTGGTTTCATTTTTTAGTTTAATTTATATGTAATACCTATCGAGGGAAGCAATATAAGTTGATACTTAATCTTATAGGCTAAATACGAATAATTATTGGTATGATTAAAAACAGTTTCAGGTCTGTCGGTATCAGGCGTTTTCCCACCTACCGATTTGGCGTATAAAAAAGAAATATCTGCACACAATGCAAATCTTTGTGTAATAAAGTAGTTATAGGAAACTCCAAACTTAAGGCGTGGGAAGTGGCCAAAATTTGTATCAAAATTAAAAGCATTTTTAGTAGCTGCAATTAATGACGTGTCTATAGAATTATCTTTAGAATAGATATTATTTATTTTGAAATCATATACTGTAGGTATATAAATGTAAATCGATGGGGTAATAATTTGTTTTTTATTTATTTGTAAATTTCTTCCGAACCCTATCGTAGCATAGTAAACATTATATTTTATATCTTGATAAAGAAAGTATGAGTAAGCTTTAAAATCATTTCCTTTGAATTCACTTTGGATTAAAGACAACCCAATAGTATAATTAAATTTCTTATAACTAGTTGTTAAAGAAAAGCCATAACAATTTCTTTGCTTAGAATTTACTGAATAGGCGTGGCTATATTCCTGAGGTGGATAAATTGAAAGTTTATTGAGTATTGGTATTCCAAAGCTAAAATTAACAATAACAGAATTTTTTGATGTTTTTAGACTGTCTGTTGCAAAAACAGAAACCTTGACCATCAATATGCTATTAATGAATAATATTAACCTTAAAAACTTGTTCATGGTTCGAATATTGAAATTTAATAATATATAACCCATTAACTAAATTACTTGTATTGAATTTAAACAATTCTGTTTGATAAAACTCTTGCTCATTACCCAGCATGTCATTACAAGTAATTTTTGGATTTTTAATTGTTTCATTGTTGTAATAAATATACACATAATTATTTGCAGGATTTGGGTATACCACGATTTTCTCTAAATCCTTTTTAATAGTATTATCAGATACTTTTATAATAAAGTGGTGATTAACCAAAGTATCATTTTGAGTATTCTTCGCCTCTAAATTTAAATTATAGGTACCTTCATAAGGATAGTTAATGAAAACTGCGCTATCATGTTTATAGTGTTCGTCAGTTATATCCCAATTAAATGTATACCTAACATTATTCTTTGCAAAGTTAGAGCTAAGCATTACCGTATCCAACGTTGTTATATAAATAGTATCACTAATTATCATAGTATTATTAGCAAATCTCCAACTTGAATTAGGCTTAATAATGAAAGCATAATCAGGATTAAACGGATCATTAATAAATGAATACATATCTCTTTTAAACTTTAATGTTCCATTTATACTAGATGTTACATTTTTAACTTCTATTTCATTCGCATTATCATACGTATCATAAATCTTTATTTTATAGTTTGTAACGCTTAATAATCCATCAATAGTTGTTTCAGGATTCTGATTGGTTGAAAAACAAGTGTATTCAATAGGATTATTGTTGAAATTCGTTTTAGCAAGAATTAAGCTTTGTTCTGTTGATGAAAAATTCCCTAAATCCTGTGTCCAATTTGCTGAGTTATTTTTTGTCCATCCAACAATATAGTTTTTTGCTCCATTTTTCATATACCATGTGTGAATTTCTCTATTATTCAAAGAATTTGCACCAAAATCTTTCGATTTAAAAGGCTCCAAACGTTGAGTGAAATCAATCATATCTACAAAAGCCCTTAAGGCTTTAAAATTATTACGGTGACTTACTCCCGCAGCTTGTTCCCAATCATTCCAATACAACCCATTGCTAATCCCACCTGTAAAAGTACTGGCCCAAATGGTATTATGAAACGGCCTGTCAGATTTTTTATCAATAATATTAGCTGCATCACCAATACCCATTTCTCCCCAAAAAAATGGTTTATAATTTGGAAAATAACCTGCAATGTTAGAATTATTAGCCCCTAAGAGGGTGTTTGCTCTTTCTTCATAATCATCATCTATATATTTACCACCATTTGCAGAATCAATGTAACCAACATAAGAATTACTGCTCCATACATTCAGACAGTCGTAAGCAATGTTACGTCTGTTTGTATCTGAAACGAATCCAGTAGTTGCTGGATGTATTGGATATTGCTGCTGTAAATAATATTTCATATCACATACCCAATTTTTAACATCAGTATTAAAAGCAGCATCTCTATCAATAAGATGCGGAGCATTTGCCACATTAGCAACATTAACTGTTTCATTAATCATTTCCCACATTGCTAAACTAGTGCTGTAGCCATATCTTGCCATTACATAGTATAACCATTTACGATAGGTAGAAATTGATTGTGGATTGGAGAAGAAAGCCTTACATCCCGTAATATTATTACCTGTGATGGTATTATAAGGATTATGATTCCACGTGTAACTATGGTTAGGATCATAACCGCCATCAGGAGAAAAATTTTGGTCAGGTAGAAGACATAATACGCTACGAACTTTTGAACTTTCCATAGTAGCAAACGTTTTGTCAAATTCCCATAAATAACGTTGATTATCGTTATAATTATTTAAGTACGAGCTTAGTGGTTTATTAGGGTCCGAAATCGGGTCTGTTGCTAAAGCTCTGGTATAAGGCCATTCGCATAACATATTTAGAGCATCCATTCGCAACCTGATAAAGTTTCCTCCATTATTTCCTAAATCGGTAATGTAATCTCGTTGATTTTGAAATACCAAAGGAGATATACAGTCACCTGCTGCACACTCAGGTTGAGTTATTGGAATAGCATATCCAATATTTTGCCCAACGCCAAAAAACATATCTCCATTATCATATTGTAACTTTAATAGATTTCCGTCATTTGATACATGAAGGTGGCCGGGGTTATTATTTGTTTGAACATCAAAATAGCGTGTAACCGTTTCTGTTAACGCGCCGTTTATATAAATATTAATTACTGCTATATTTGAGCCAACTTGTTCAGGCGCAAGCCTGATTCTAAATGTATATTCAGTAGTATTTTCAATCCATTGGTTATTCTGAGAAGAAAAGTCGCGATAATAAAATCCATATCTTTTATATGCTCCATTGTTATAATTACATTCTACTTTAATCTGGTCGGGGTCATATGGGTTTATACCGGGCTGTCCGTTCATAAAAGCATCAATTTGTGTTTGAATACTTGATGGCAGCTTTATTCCCATTTCAAATTTTTCATATCTGGGAATGCCCACCCAACCATTAGGATGAAATGAAACAATACTCAACACCTCGGGTTGAATAGAAGCATGAAAACTTCCTGTGGCACTATATTCACCTGTTAAAGCATCAGGCTGAAATAAAATTTCATGTGCAGCCTTTAGGTCAGCAATAGAGTTAAGTGTCGCAGAATTATAATAGATAATATTTTCAACATTTGAAATATTTATGGCGCCATTAGTCCAAGGTTGTGAACCATCTATATTTATTGGCGGATAAGGAACCTGAGCATATAAAAGCAAGTTATACATACAAAAGCACAAAGCAGTATATTTCATATATATTATTTTTTTAAAGCGTTAATTTCGACTTGTTGGGCTTCTACTTTTTTCTGTAGCTCTATTGTGTATAGCGTTAACTCTTCTATTTTTTTTAATAAAGTTGCACTTATTTCTGTAATGTCAATTCCGTCGTCTTCTACTTCTTTAGAGCTTGGAACGTCAGGTAAATGTTTGTTAGCTTTAATATATTTTTCTAAATCATTTAAAGGCATTAATCTATAATTTTTTTCAAATACATAATCAGCCCAATGGGTGGTAGTTGAAATAGCAACCCGTACTTCTTTTGCTAAAATTAAACCGTCTACACTAAGCATAGCATTAGCCGCAATTCCGTTTGCCAATGGCCTTCCTACACCTATTGAAGTTTTTCCATTTCCATATACAACAAAACTCTCTTTAGGTGTATTAGGAGTGGAAACATCATTTACAGTAAAATACTTATTTGCCTGCACAGCGGCGTTCACCTGCGTTTTACCGTCGGCATATACAGTAAATACTTCATCGCCTGCGGTATTAACGGCATTGTTCATTACGCCTAAAGCATGTGTTTGAAGGGAGTTTACAAACAATTGTGTATTGTATAAGGTAACGCCGGGTACAGCGCTTGCCGGATGTACGGTAGTAATACGCTGCCCTGTTTTAATACCGTCTGTAAATATATTACTCGCTATATTAAAATTACGATTCGGGTATCCCACCTCAAAATATTTACCGGTGCTTACAGTCCCCCCGCCAAAGCCAAGTTCTACATTACCGTTACATAAGCTGTTTATTTTTAACGTAGGCCAAGTGGTATTAACGGTGGGGCTTCCTTGGCGCTGCTGATCGCCCGGAGGGCTCCCTGCGCTGTTATGCCCGTATTCAATAAAAGAAGAAAGGCCGTCGTTTCTAAAATCCAGCTGATTGTTAATGTTTTGAGAACCTGTAGGCGGAATGGTGATCCGTGCGGGGAAAATATTTCCGCTGCCTGTATAAGGAGGGATACAAACAATAGCGCTTGATTGATTTGAGACAGGCCCAAAATAAATAAGGCCTGCATTCCCTGTATTTACTGAACTAATTAAATTGCTGCTTGCTGCAGTGCCAAGGTTAATGGTAGTTGCAAATAAACTGCCTTGTACAGTAGCATCACCTGCTACGTTTAATTTATTGCTTGCGGTTATGTCTCCCGCTACATTTAATTTATTGCTTGCGGTAATGTCTCCGGTTAAGGTAGTAGTTCCGCCTACCTGTATGTTACCCGTTATGCGTGACGCACCGGTAACATCTAACGGAAAAGCCGGGCTTGCTGTGCCAATGCCTACCATGCCCGGGAAGCTGACGTTATTGCCGGAAACCGTCCAGGGGTTGCCGCCGCTGCCGCCTGTGCCCTGTGTAGCCTGCACTTCAAAGTTATCAATACGGATGGTGCCGGTACTGGCCGTTGCGGCACTTACCAGTAACCTGATGTATACCGACGGGGCATTGTTTAAGGCGGTTGCCGAACTCAGGTCAACCGTTACATCGCTAAACGCGGTACTTACCGGGAAAGTAGTTGACACGTTAGTGTAACTGCTGCCGTTGGTGCTGTAGGCTACCGTAATTAACGTAGCGCCGGTGGTGCTGCGTTGCGGCTGCAGGTATAATTTATAAGACTGGTAGTTTGCTAAATTGCTTCCGCTTAACTGGAAGGTAAAATAACGGGTATTGGTTCCGCTGCTGTTTACCATAGCCAAGGCATTACCGGCCGTGGTGTTTTGCGTAAAGGCTACCGATGAGGTAGCAACACCGGTGTAGGTTTGAAACGGTTCGGAGCTTGTAGCCGAACAACTAATGCCGGCGGCTGTACTTGCGGGCGATGCCGGGTACGACGATGCCGCACTAAAATCGTAATTAACAAGGGTGGTTTGCGCGGTAACGGCACACGCCGCTAACAGTGCCAAACATACAAAGGGGAGCTTTTTTTTCATAACCGGTGTTTTAAAAATTAACTTATGTTGGCAAACATAATGCAAATCGGTAAAATAGATACTACCGTTAAAGACGTTTTTAGCACAACAGGTATTTGTTAATATCCGGGTAGGGTTTCGTAAGATAGGGTTAACCCTATAGGCCGGTTAGCTTAACGTTTGAGCTTAAGCGGTAAAAGTATGAAACCGTCACTAAAAAAACCTTAACGCTTAGGAAGGGATTGTGTTTGCTATTGCAAATCAGTGTAGGATTGAAAAAGCGCCGCCCGGCAAAATTTCCTAGCGCTCGGCAAAATTTCCTCATGCTCAACAAAATTTCCTCATGCTCAACAAAGTTTCCTCATGCTCAACAAAGTTTCTTAACACTCAACAAAATTTCCTAGCACCCGGTAAAATTTCTTGGCGCTCAGCAAAATTTCTTGACGCTCAGCAAAATTTCCTCATGCTTAACAAAGTTTCCTAGCGCCCGGTAAAATTTCTTAATGCTCAACAAAGTTTCCTAGCGCCCGGTAAAATTTCCTCTTGCCAGGCAAAATTTCTTAGCCACCGGCTAAGTCCATGAGGTACACCCGAAGTTTTTTTGCTAAAAACGATACATGCCCCGGTGTGTTCCGTAAACCTTTTACCTATAAGGGTTGTAGAAGAGCGTGGTATAATTTAGGGCTATACATTAGTATATATAACTCCTTCAAAAAACATTTAGCCAAGGTGTGTTAAATGCTGTAACTAATGCCGGCACCATTTCGTTATACTCTAAAAATAATTCGAACAGTATTATTTTTAGAAACCTTATCCCCCTCTTACCAACACATGAAATGCTTTTCAGCTAAGAAACTTTAACAACACTGTATATACCGGGTACAGTACAAGTGCGTCTTTAAGCCTTGCTTGTTTAATAAAAGACTTTAGTTCTTATTCTATTTATCATTAAACATTTAATATCATGAAAAAAGTAAAATTGTCTCTTAACTATAAGGGACTTGATAACAGCGGCTTAGTCGTGTTCTCAAAAACGGTTGAAACCTGTATAACAGGTAATGTAAATTTCCCGAACTGTGCGTATACAGCCTCCTTGCTTGGCGCAGCGTATACCGACCTTGATGCCGCCATAGTAGCAAAAGATTCGTCTATAAACCTGCAATCGAAACGGATGCAGGTTGAAAAAGTGCTGTACGCTTTAAAAGGGCAGGTAGAGCTGGAGTGTAAAAACGATGAGGCTTTAGCTGCTACGAGCGGGTTCCCGCTACAGGCCTCCACAACGCATAAAGCAAAAACCTTTAGTGTAAAGCAAGGCCCCTTAAGCGGCACGGCAGAGCTCCACTGCGTATTTACAAAAGGGTGTGCCTACGTGTGGGAAATGGTGAGTGATCCCATTAATACGGGTGTGTGGGCTCAATGTGATATTACAACCGTTTCTGCCCTAACGGTTAACGGCCTTACACCCGGCAACAAATACTGGTTTAGGGTTAAGCCCGTTAAAACCGGTAACGAGTATCCTTACAGCGATCCGTATATGCTGCACGTTATTTAATCCGTGTTTTCTTTTAAAGTTAAACCCCGGGCGAAAGCCAGGGGTTCAATTAAGCTAATTCTTTAAGTAAGGATAGTGGTGTATGAAATAAAAAAGGTGTATCAAAATTTGATACACCTTTTAATTTATAGGTTATAAAATATTAGTAGTTATATCCGCCTGCACCGGCTAATATATCCCAGTTTGCGTTTTCAGGATGTTCTTCCGGTTTAATACTTAATACAGCAACTTTTGCATGGTGGATAATTTGTAAAGAGAACGGCCCTAAAAAGAAACCGCTTACTTCAGCGTCCTGATCAGTCATAATGGAAATTAAATCTCCTTTTACTTCATCACAATACTGAACAATGGCAACCGCCCTGTTCTTAACATTTTCAACCAGCTTCACAGAATATTGCAGGCCTTTATCTTTTGCGGCATCTTCTACCTGTTTCAACATAATTTCCATCGGCCCTTTTTCTTTTCCTTCGTTAGTAGCCAATACGCCTACAATACTTACGTGTGCATCAAAGCATTTAGCAAGTTCTAACGTTAACACTACTTTTTGGCGTGAGTGCGGAGAATTATCAATCGGTAAAATAATATTTTTATAACCTAATTTAGTAGCATGGTGGCTCATGGTAATAACCGGGCATGTGCTTTTTGTGATCACCTTTAACGCATTGCTTCCAATGGTAAGGTCTTCCCACGCGCTGTAACCGTGAGTTCCCATAACGATGACCCCTGCTTTTATTTCTTTGGCATATTTTACAATTTCATTAGTAGGGTTACCGGTAATAACCATAGTGGTTACATTAATCCCGTATTCCGATCTCATACCCGCAGCCATTTCTTCCAATTTTTCCTGAACCTTGGCCGATCCCGTTTCAATACTTTCTATAGTAACATTAGGTGTAAACACATTAAACTGTTCCCAATGTTTAGTAATAACATGCACTAAATATATTTCACCTTTTGTACACTTTGCCAAAGAAGCTCCGTGTTTAATAGCTAAAAGCGAGGTGTCTGAAAAATCGGTTGTAACAATGATCTTTTGTGTGTTTAGTGTTATCATAAGTATAGAGTTTAGTTTGTGTTGTAAATTTAGTAATTTTTTTAAATTATGTTTATTAGGTATTTAGCAGTTACTGTACAAACTTTAATGCCTGACGTGCTCTACCTCCTTGGGATTATGCTTATGCTTAAATAATACGGCGAATAACACGGCAATTACAGCGGAGTAAACGGCAAAAGAAGACCAGATACCATGCCAGTTAAGCGATTTATCGACAGCCGTAAAATACCGCTGAATAATATAACCGCTGCCAAGGCTGCCTATTACAGCCCCAACGCCGTTTACCATCATCATAAATAATCCCTGCACGCTCGATCTTATTTTATGATCACTTTGCGTTTCTACAAATAAAGAGCCCGAAATATTGAAAAAATCAAAAGCCATTCCGTAAATAATGCACGAGGCTATAATCATCCATAATCCGTCGGTAGGGTTTCCTAAAGCAAATAACCCAAAACGGAGCACCCACGCAATCATGCTAAACAGCATCACACTTTTAATACCGAAGCGTTTCAGGAAAAAAGGGATCGTTAAAATAAATAATGTCTCTGAAATTTGTGAAATGGACATAATGATCTGTGAATACTTTACAACAAAAGAATCTTTGTAGAGTTCGTTATTTCCAAAATCCAATAAATACGTATCCCCGTATGCATTGGTAAGCTGTAAAGAAGCTCCTAAAAACATGGCAAAAATAAAAAACATGGCTATTTTAGGGTTTTTAAATAATGCAAAAGCATTTAATCCTAAGCTTGCCGCAAAACCTTTAGCTTCTTTCGACCTGTCCGGTGGGCAGTTAGGTAATGTAAACGAATAAATACCTAGTGCCAGCGAAGCAATGGAAGCTAAGTAAAATTGATTAGAAGAAACGCCGAAGCCTAAAAGATTAACAGTCCACAATGCGGCAATAAAGCCCGCAGTTCCCCAAACCCTGATGGGAGGATATACTTTTATAATATCAAAATTATGATTTCGTAAAGCGGTGTAAGCAATAGAAATAGAGAGTGAAATAGTGGGCATATAAAAAAACATATTTATAAGCAGCACCCAAAACAGTGTTGCAGGGGTATTAACCTGCGGTACATAACATAAAATACAAGCGCCGATAATGTGAAAAGCGCCGTATAATTTTTCTGTTGAAATAAACCGGTCGGCAATAATACCGGCTATGGTTGGCATAAACAAAGAGGAAATACCCATAGTTGAGAAAATTGCACCAAATTCGGCGCCCGACCAATGCTTGGTATGAAACCAATAAGAGCCTATGGTTAAGAGCCAGGATCCCCAGATAAAGAATTGTAAAAAATTCATGACGATCAATCGCATTCTTAAATTCATAGTCCGTGTTTAAATTTTAATCAGCAAGATATAAAAAAGATTTAAAATGTCACTAAAACGTACTAAGGTATTATATATTAAAAAACCATTACTCATGTCAATATTCCGATATTTTAGTGCAGTTGTTTTAATAATTCTTTTACCGGGTAAAGCAACTTGTAAAATAAGTTTAAGCCTTCAAAAAGCATTCGATAAACATTACATTACCGCCAAAGCGTTTTGTAACGGGGGGCTTGAACTTACCTATTCTGTATCTAACCTGTTAAAAGATTCGTTGTTTATACAGGTACCTGCCGGTTGGCGGTTTAATTCAAACGCCGGTAAAAGCGATTACCAAGATATATTAACGGCAAGGCAGCAAGTTTTAGTGCTAAAACCAAAGGAAACCAAAAGCTTTAATATAAGAGGCTATTGCTGTGAAGCCTCTAAGGCAGGCCCGGTGCAAGGAGTGCCTTATACAACCGGTAATTTGGCAGACAGCAGCCTGGTGTATTTAGCACGTTATTTAAACACCAATTCCTGTGATGAAAACACAGCACAATATGCCGTGTGGGCTGTAAGCGACCGTAAGGAGACCGCTAATATTACAAGCAAAAACGATTCGTTGGTTGCGGTGCTGCGCAGCTTTGTAGCCGATATCAAAGGAGAGCCGCTTCCTTGGTATACATTGCTTAAAAAAGCATACGTTACGCCCGCAGGCAGTGTGTATGATTATCCCGTAAGGTTTAAGGCAGATGTGCCTTATTCGGTCACGCAAACCTGTTATTCCTACTGTTATCTTATTGATGCAAAGGGACAAACCGTTTCAGAGATCCTGGGTACATGGTTGTATCCCGAAATGCATCAATACAAAGCAAACTTTAATGCGGCCGGTTTAAAAAAGGGAGTATACAGGCTGGTACTTGAAAATAAAAAAGAAACGCTTTTTGAAAAAAGTTTCCTGATATGAGGTCAGGTGTTTGATTTCCAGTAATTTAAACTGATGTGAAGAATCCTTTATTTTTTAGAATAAACATTAGTATAATTCAATTAAATTTTTACTTTTGCAGGAAAATAAAGTATTAAATTATGTATTGGACATTAGAATTAGCATCATGGTTAGAAGATGCGCCTTGGCCGGCAACTAAGGATGAATTAATTGATTTTGCAATTCGTTCGGGTGCTCCAATGGAGGTTATAGAAAACTTACAGGAAATGGAAGACGAAGGCGAAGCCTACGAAACCCTCGAAGAGATTGGGCCTGATTACCCAACCAAAGACGATTTCTTTTTCAACGAAGATGAATATTAAACTATAAAAGCCCCGTATAACAATACGGGGCTATTTTGTGATTAAAAAAAAAACTATTAATTAGTTATTTGGATCAGTATCACCGGCCGCATTTTTATTAGCCTTCATTTCTTTTTCCTTAGCTTCTAATTTAGCAATTTGAACTGCAGTCAGTCAAGCTCTTATGTTGTTATGAACTTCTTTCTTAACGGTTTTCATTTCCGTACCTTCCGGTGTTTTGTCCTGTGCATCTTTATATTTTAGTCTGATAGCATCTAACGCTTTTATTTTGTTTAAAGCCAGGTCATATACTTTTGGTTTTTGATCATCTGTTAATACAACTGCTGCATTTAACTCATCAGTTTGTTTTTGTGCACGTTGCTCAGTAGTTGGTTTTTGTCGTGCCTCTTTTCTTACGGGAGACGTTGCCGCAGCACCCTGTGCGTTTACAGTTGTTAAGCTCAATACACAAGCTGCTATTAAAATTACTTTTTTCATGGTTATCGTTTTTAAGTTATTATTATTATTTGTTTTTAGATGAGAGTAAGGCCCACGGGTTTAATAAGATAATTCAAATCAATTTATATTTGTATAAATTTAACTTTTGTTTTTGCGCATTCAACGTTGCACCAATGAACACAAGCATCGTAATAAAAATGGAGTATCTGATCTTTAATTTCATAACGGCTTATAAAAAATTAATACTGAACCATTGGGATCATTCCCCTAATGCCCATATCCACCGGGAACTCTCCTGCCTCAGGTTGGTAATACCCGTCAACCGTCGAATCTACCCATTCAAAGCTTTTGTTGGTTGATAAAGAAACTGTCAC
>JBBRHI010000027.1:0-12122 GCA_038222995.1 Bacteroidia bacterium
ATCCCGGAAATTAGACGTATTACCTGTTTTTTCTGACGATTCTCTTGGCTATACCAAAGTAAATTTCATATATTTAGTATTCTTAAGTATTAAATTTACATGGCTGCTACAACGTTAGACCCCGAATCAGTGAAGACAAAAATATCTATTGACACTCTTAAAAAAGCTTATACTTTAATGTGCACTGCCAAAAGCATGGCAGAGTTGTATGAGGCTAATAAAGAGATCACGGCAAAATATGTACACGCTACATCCCGCGGACATGAAGCCATTCAGCTGGCGTTAGGCTTGCAATTGTTACCGCAGGATTTTGTAAGTCCGTATTACCGTGATGACAGTATTTTGCTGGCTATCGGGATGACTCCTTTTGAACTAATGTTGCAATTGTTGGCAAAACGCAATGATCCTTTTTCGGGAGGCAGAACGTATTATTCACATCCAAGCTTACGGCGTGATGACATGCCTAAAATACCGCACCAAAGCAGCGCTACAGGTATGCAGGCAATACCTACAACCGGCATTGCAATGGGTTTGCAATATTTAGAACTGAATCATTTACAAAAAGATTTTGGAGGGCAAAACCCGGTTTCGGTTTGTTCCTTAGGTGATGCAAGTTGCACGGAAGGTGAAGTAGCAGAAGCATTCCAGATGGCCGTATTAAAAAAACTGCCGATTCTTTATTTAGTGCAGGATAACGAATGGGATATTTCGGCACATGCCAGTGAAATCCGTTCACAGGATATTACAGAATACGCCAAAGGATTTAAAGGATTAGAAACACGTACGATTGACGGAACCGATTTTATTTTGTCTTATAATACAGTAAACGAATGCCTTGATATTATTCGCAAAGAACGCCGTCCGATGTTAATTCATGCAAAGGTCCCTTTATTAAACCATCACACATCAGGTGTGCGTAAAGAGTGGTACAGGCACGACCTGGAAGACGCGGCAAAAAAAGATCCGTTACCGCGTTTAAGAAATCAATTAATTATTGCCGGGGTAGACGCTTCCGAAATAAAAAAAATTGAAGAAGAAACTGTTTCTTTTGTTGAGGCTGAATATCAAAAAGCTTTATTGGAAGAAGACCCTCGCCCGGAAGATTTATTTTTACACGATTTTGCGCCAACTCCTATTACGGAAGAAAAAGGTAACAGAGAGCCAAGCGGTAAGGAGCGAACCGTTATGGTAGACAGCGCTTTATTCGCTATCCGCGAACTCATGGAAAAGCATCCCGAATGTTTATTATACGGGCAGGATGTAGGCAAACGTTTAGGAGGCGTATTCAGAGAAGCAGCAACATTAGCTCAAAAATTTGGCGATGAACGCGTATTTAATACGCCTATACAGGAGGCGTTTATTATTGGCAGCACGGTTGGTATGAGCGCGGTTGGCTTAAAACCCATTGTAGAAGTTCAGTTTGCCGATTATATATGGCCGGGCTTAAACCAGTTGTTTACAGAAGTAAGTCGATCCTGCTATTTGAGTAACGGTAAATGGCCTGTAAGTTGTATTATTCGTGTTCCTATAGGTGCTTACGGCAGCGGCGGCCCTTACCATTCAAGCTCTGTAGAAAGTGTGCTGGCAAATATTAAGGGCATTAAAATAGCGTATCCAAGCACCGGTGCCGATTTAAAAGGTTTAATGAAAGCGGCTTATTACGATCCAAACCCTGTAGTAATGCTTGAACATAAAGGATTATACTGGAGTAAAATAAAAGGAACGGAAGATGCCAAAACCATTGAGCCGGATGAAGATTATGTAATTCCCTTCGGTAAAGCAAGAATTGTACTGGAAGCTTCGCCGGAAAATATCAGTAAAGGTAAGTCTTTAACCGTTATTACTTACGGTATGGGAGTTTATTGGGCAAAGAGCGCGGCCAAAAAATTTGAAGGGCAAATAGAAATTATTGACTTGCGAACTATTTCTCCTGTTGATGAAGTTGCTATTTTTGAAAGTGCCAACAAACACGGTAAATGCATGGTATTAACGGAAGAGCCCGTATTTAACGGTTTTGCGCAAAGCATTGCTTCCCGTATTTCACAAGCCTGCTTTAAAAAACTGGATGCACCCGTTAGGGTTATTGGGTCGGAAAATTTACCGGCTATCCCTTTAAATTCGACGTTGGAAAAAACCATGCTGCCTAACGCAGATAAGGTGGAAACTGCCATACGTGAATTGTTAGATTATTAAAATAAAAAAGCTTAACGACCGTCTATAGCGATTGTCCAAAAGCCTCGCTGTTTCTGATCGATAAGGATGTCAAGAAAATCATTCTTAGGGAGTTTATCAGTATAATTATATTGGTATGCAACTCTTTCTCTGTCATTTTTTTGAGCAAACTGCCTATCAATAGTTTCCTGATTTTCTAAATAAATTTTCAATCCGTCAATGATTGTTTGAAGGTTGATGCAAATATATTCTTGGTATTTTGAAATAAAATCTATTTTTTTTGCTTTAAAAACATGCTGATCATAATTTTGAATATATCCTATACCCTCTTTTACGATAAGCTCTCCTTCATTAGCAGCACCAATTGTTGCCAACTTTCCTTCGTATAAAGAAAGAAAAAATACACCTTCCTGGTAAGTTGAATATTCAGCATACCTAGAAGCGCAGGTCCAGTTCGCAAATTTTCGAATACTGATTGTATCATTCTGCCTACATGCTTTTATAGGACGCAATATAATAAGTTTAAAAGTCCCATTTTCGACAGCAATTATTTTACCATAACAAATAACTTTTGCCGTTTCAACCAATTGAGTCAGGCTAGTGCCAGTATAACTGGCTAACGAAATTTTACTTCCCAGAAGGTATAGTAATATGAGAAAGTATTTTATCATTTCACCTTTACCCAAAAGGTAGTTCTTCCCAACATAGAAATGCCAATATACCCGCGCACGTTCAGGTTTCCCTTCTCATCGCGGTTAATTCTACAGCTGTAAGTTTTACCGTTTTTAGGATCGTAAATAGTGCCGTTTTCCCAGGTTCCGTCATCAAACGTAAATCCTTTCAAAATTTCTTTTCCTGCAAGCTTATCTGCCTGTTGTTTTTTGTCCGGGTTGTTAGCATCAAGCTTGCCCGGAGTTACGGTCCAAATAAGCTTTCCGTAATACTTTGCATCTCTTTTGGTAACTTCTACCATCCCTTCGTTTTTATCAGTCATGTAAGTGCCGATAATGTCATCTGCTTTTGTTTGAGAAACCACAAGGGACGATATGAAAATGGATAGGATGAAGAGTGTTTGTTTCATGATTTTTAGTTAGAGATTTAAATTTTTATCATTTTTAATGTGTTACCACAATGAGTTTAGTAACCGAGTTAAGCCCGGAATCGATGATCTTTAAATTATAAATTCCCTCGGTAACCGTTTTTAAATTTAACTCTATTAATGAACTTTGTGAAGACGCAGCTGTAATTTCTTTTCCCATCATATCAAAGAGTTTTACGTCAATTTTAGCATTACCGGCATTTGAAATATGAATGGACTCATTAGCCGGGTTAGGGTAGATCATGAGCTGTATGCCGTTTAATTCACTGATCCCTGTGCATCCGCTCGATGACACCGTATTTGTTTTTGCGGCGCTTGATCCTGCCGAATTGGAAGAAATCAATGTAATATTTTTTACTCCCGAATTAGTATAAGTAACCACCGGGTTTTGTAAATTAGAAGTAGGCGGGTTGCCGCCCGGCATACTCCATGCCCACGATGTCGGTGAGTTAGTTGAAATATCCGTCAATGTAAATGTTTGAACGCAATTAGCAGTAGCACCTGAAGATGTAAAATCGGCTGCCGGCTGATATTGAGTAACCCCGTCATTGCGCGTATACCAAATTGGAGAAGTATAGATCTGGTTTCCGTCTGTCTGTGTTATTTTAAGATAATAGTAGTACGTTGTATTATTTGCTAATGAATGCGTATACGTTAATGAATTTGAGCCTGAGTTAGAAGTTAAAACCGAAGCGCTAGAGCCGCTGCCCGGTACACCGTAGTATAAACTCATGCTTGATACGTTTTCTCCATCGGGATCGGTTACCGTTACAGATAGTGTAGCAGTGCCTGAATGTGTAATTACGCTGCCCATCATCTGTCCGTTCAATGTAAAATTAACTTTGGCATTCCAATCATCCGACGCGTAAAAATGCATACTCTTCATGGCATCAAAAAGGTCGATCTGTGTTAAGGCAGGCGCCATAATCACTAACCTTCCGGCAGTTTGCCTGCCAAACACGGAGTTGTGCGTATCATGGTCTAAACCAATACCCACATGGTAACCGGCCCTTAAGGCATAATTGTATTGCGTAATATAAGTACTTGAGGAAGGATCTGAATAAGTGGTATTGGTGGAAAAAGCAGGCCCGCTTCTAAAAGGCGTGCCAACAATGGCACTGTCAAAAGACGCATTGTATGTTTTATAATAAAGGCTGTCATAGTCTGTATTTGCAGGATGCGCAAGGCAAGCAAAAGCACTCGGTTTTTTATTGATCGTTTTCCACAAGGTTGCATAGTTGTATTCGGAGTTAAACACATCGTAATCGTTATTATCCCAACCAAGCAACAATGAATCATAACCGTATACCATAACGTGCCCGCCACCCGAAATAACGCCGTATTCCATACCATATAAGGCAATAAAAGTTCCCGGTACAGTGGCAGTTTGAGCATCTCTGATTCCTTGGTGATAATGTTTGGGAGAAGTTAAGCCTGCATTTAAATGATTATGTTCTGAAATGCCGTAAAAATCGATGTGTTGAGAGTTTTTGGCATAATTAAAATCTTGGATCGGTTTTGTCATGAGTGATGTAGAACTGTCCTTATTACCGTCGGAGTAGGAAGAATGCGCGTGCAAATTTCCAAAATAATAATTAAGTGTTTGTGCGCTTACAAGTTTAAAAACCAGAAGGAGTGCGATGATCAATAATTGTTTTTTCATTTTAAATAAGGTTTATGACACGTGGATTGAATAGTTTCATAGTTTTTAAAATCGTCTTGCTCGCTTATTTTATTCCAGTAGTAGCAAGCCTTTACAGTATCGGCTAAATATAAATGGCAGAGCGTTAATTTATAATTGGCATCGTCTAAACCCGCACGTAATGCAATAGCTTTCGTATAATCTTCTATGGCCGGTTTATAGTTTAAATGGTCAAAGTTTAAATTTCCTTTCTCAAAATATAATAAAAAATTACCCGGTTGGATCTTTATAGCCGTTTGTAAATTGTTCAATGCAGCTGCATAATTTTTATTTGTCAGTTTGGCTTTATATAAGTAAGGCCTGTAATCTCCTTTAGTATTAATGAGTTCGTTATCAAAGTAAGTAATGGCTTTTATAGTGTCTTTTAAATTATAACAGGCAAGGCCTGCAATAAGATTGGCCTCTTTAAGCGATCTGTTTTTTGCCAATGCTTTATTACAATAATTGATTGCTCCCGCATAATTTCCTGTTAAAAATTCTTCATTTGCTTTTCCAAATAAACTGTTTGCGCTTTGTGCAAAAGACGCGTTAGTTTCGAGTAAAAAAAATATGAAGATCAGCCTGTACATTAATCTTACAAAAATAAATGATATTTCGGGGCAATTCCGGATTTTGTATGTAATTGTGTTTTATAATTTCCTTATTTTTAAAAAAAATATTTGCATGAAGCGTTTTTTAACATTTTGCCTTGCTTTTATTCAACTTTCGGGCTTTTCTCAAACCATCAATGAGCAGTGGGTAAAAGAGCATTATACTAAAAAAGAATATGCCATTACGATGTGTGATGGGGTTAAATTATTTACGGCTGTATATGCTCCAAAAGATGCAAAAGAAAAACATCCGTTTTTAATGATCCGCACGCCTTATTCCTGCGCGCCTTACGGGGAAGATAAAATACAAGCGCGCTTGTACGACTTTCATTGGAAGGAATATTTAAAAGAAGGATACATTTTTGTATTTCAGGATGTGCGCGGCCGTTGGATGAGCGAAGGAACTTTTATGGATGTAAGGCCTTTTAATCCGAACAAAAAAAAGAAAACGGATATTGATGAAGCAAGTGATACTTATGATGCAGTGGATTGGTTGGTAAAAAATATTCCGAATAATAACGGAAATGTAGGTGTATTCGGCACATCTTATCCCGGTTTCTATTCTACCATGGCGGCATTAAGCGGCCACCCGGCCATTAAAGCAGTAAGCCCGCAAGCGCCTGTAACAGAATGGTTCCTGGGGGATGATTTCCATCATAACGGCGCCTTTATGTTAGGTGATGCGTTTAATTTTTATTCGGGCTTCGGTCAGCCGCGGCCTAAGCCTACAACCGTTGGCCCGAAAGAATTTAATTATTACACCACTGATAATTATAAATTTTATTTAGAGACAGGGGCTTTAAAGAATTTTACAAAATTAATGGGCGACAGTATTTTATTTTGGAAGGATCTGATGAACCATCCTAATTATGATGCTTGGTGGAAAGAGCGTGATGCCCGCACCGGCTGTGTAAATGTAAAGCCGGCTATACTAACGGTTGGCGGCTTGTTTGATGCGGAAGATTGTTACGGCGCCTGGCATTTATACGAAGCCATTGAAAAACAAAGCCCTGCGACTAATAATAAAATAGTAATGGGCCCTTGGTTTCACGGTGGTTGGTCAAAAAGCGACGGCAGCTATTTAGGCAATGTGCGTTTTGGAAGTAAAACCGCTAAGTACTTTCAGGATAATATTGAGATCCCTTTTTTTAATTACTATTTAAAAGGAAAAGGAAATATGGATAAATTAGCGGAAGCTTCTATTTTCTTTACGGGCGAAAATGCCTGGAGAAGCCTGCCGGCATGGCCTCCGAAAGAAGTTGTTTTAACGTCTGTTTATTTTAACGACCATGCAACACTGTCTTTTAATAAAACTAAATCAATAAATGCATTTACAGAATATGTAAGTGACCCCGCAAAGCCGGTTCCTTATACCGAAGATGTATTAGATCATAGAACAAGAGAATATATGACGGATGACCAGCGCTTCGCAAGCCGAAGACCGGATGTGATCACTTTTAAAACGGCTATACTTGAAAATAACCTGACCCTGTCGGGCGCTATTACTGCAGATCTAAAGGTTGCCATATCTACAACTGATGCGGATTTTATAGTGAAAATTATTGATGTGTTCCCGGATGATTATAAGTATGATACCTTATCTTTTGGAAAAGGAAACGGTAAGGAATACTTAATGAGCGGGTATGAAATGTTGGTGCGCGGAGAAATTATGCGGGGAAGGTTCAGAAACAGTTTTGAAAAACCGGAAGCGTTTGAGCCGAATAAAATAACACTCGTTAAATTTGAATTACCGGGTGTGGCACATACGTTTAAGAAAGGACACCGTTTAATGATACAGGTGCAAAGCTCCTGGTTCCCTTTAGCAGACAGGAACCCGCAGCAGTTTATTGACATTTATCACTGCGACGATAAGGATTTTATAAAGTCTGATATTAAATTATATCATGATGAGCAAAATGCTTCAAGCATAGTGCTGCCCGTGTTGAAATAGGCTTAAAATGTTTACAATAAGTACAAGGTCTGATTAAATTTGGTCATGCTGAGCTTGTTTCAATATGCCTAATATAGGTGATACGCTGAATCAACTTCAGGGTGACGTTTTTATAAAGTGGAGATGCTATAAGCCCTGAAACGCTTTTTCAAAAGCATTGATCGTTTTATCAATATCTTCTTGCGTATGAGCTTCGCTCATAAAACCAACCTCGTAGCCTGAAGGACCTGAGTAAATGCCATTTTCAAGTAAAGAGTGGTATAGTACTTTAAAATGTTTCATGCTGTCGGCTTCAATCTCTTCTGAAGCTGAAATTGTTTTTTTATCGGTAAAAGCTAACCAAAAAATAGAGCCGATGCTGAATATTTTAAAATTATGTTTCGTGTTTTTTGATAAGCCTGCAATTAAAGCTTGCGTTTTAGTTTCAAGATCTTTATAGAAATTTGGTTTTAAGCACTCTGTTAGTTGTGCAATACCGGCCGTCATAGCAACCGGATTTCCGCTTAAAGTCCCGGCTTGGTATACATTTCCTTCAGGCGATATGCTCGACATAATCTCTTTGCTTGCACCGTATGCCCCAACAGGAAAGCCGCCGCCAATAATTTTTCCGTAAGTAATAATGTCCGGTTTAATATCATAATAGCCTGCAGCACCGCAAAAGCCTACTCTGAATCCGCTAATCACTTCATCAAATAATAATAACGTTTTATTCGCTGTACAAATGTCTCTTAAAAATTGCAAGTAGTCTTTGGTCTGTAATAATAAACCGTTATTAGCGGGGATCGGTTCAATGATCACGCAGGCAATTTCATCTTTAAATTGCGCAAAGGCTTGCTCTACCGCTTCTTTATTATTTAAGGATACAACAATCGTTTCTTTTACAAAGCTTTCGGGAACGCCTGCAGAAGAGGTATTTCCGAAGGTTACCAATCCTGAGCCTGCTTTTACTAACAGTGAGTCGGAATGCCCGTGATAGCAGCCTTCAAACTTTAAAATTTTATTTCTGCCGGTAAAACCCCTCGCTAAGCGAATGGCACTCATTACCGCTTCTGTGCCGCTGCTCACAAACCGTATTTTTTCAATATAGTTATTGTTGGATAAAATTAATTCCGCCAGCTCATTTTCCAATCGGGTGGGAGCGCCGAAAGACGTTCCGTTACGCATCGTTTTTTCTACGGCATTTAAAACGGTATCATTGGCATGCCCTAAAATTAACGGGCCCCAGCTTGCACAATAATCAATGTATTCATTTCCATCAGCATCCCAAATATGTGATCCTTTCCCTTTTTCAATAAATACGGGAGTTCCTCCAACGCTTTTAAATGCACGCACGGGCGAGTTTACGCCACCCGGGAAAAAAGCTTTTGCTTTCTCGAATAATTGAGCTGATACTTGATTTTTCATGGATCGAAATTTGCAGCAAATATAAGGGTTTGGACGGTATAATTTAAACAAGCGTTAATTATACGCCTAAAAAAAAGCTACCGTTTTAGGGTAGCTTTTAAAGTTTTAGGGTTTGCCTTTTAATTTCTTTTTCCGAAAATTCTTAATAAAGCTAAAAATAAATTAATAAAATCAAGGTATAAGGTTAACGCACCCATAACGCCTAATTTTTTAAAATCGGCTGTACCGTTATTTTGTAAAGATAATTCTTTAATTTTTTGGACATCATATGCCGTTAAACCTGTGAAAATAACTACACTGATAATGCTGATGATGTAACCCATGGTATCGCTTCTCATAAACATATTAATTAAGGAAGCAATAATAACACCTATTAATCCAATAATAAGTAAAGAGC
Organism: Bacteroidia bacterium; assembly: GCA_038222995.1. Classification (GTDB taxonomy): domain Bacteria; phylum Bacteroidota; class Bacteroidia; order B-17B0; family Aurantibacillaceae; genus UBA4416. Next base: position 9,316 of record JBBRHI010000027.1, read on the forward strand.
CCATTTTTGTAAGATCAGCTTTAGTGGTATAACCCGCAACTGCCATCACACCGAACAATGCGCAGGTACTTGCAAAAACAGTTCCGATAGAATCTAGCCTGTACATATAGAATATAGAACTGAAACTGATCCCGAATAACGCGGAAAAAGTAAAAAAGATTGCCATTAACGAGATAAATGATAATTTGTTATAAGCAAAATTCATTAATAACACCAAGCCTAACGGAGCAAGCATGGCAACCCACCCGATAACCGATGTGTGCATTCTTCCCATTGAATCTTCAGAATAAAGCATTTGACCTAAAGACGGGTTATAAGCAAATAGAAGTGAGAATAATGTTGTAATGCCTAATGCAACAAACATCCAGGTAAATACAGAAGCAAATAAAGAACGGGTACTCTTTAAGGTTGCACCCTGAATGTCATTCATATTTGTATTTCTCGAATTTATATTATAGTTATCCATTTTATTTTTTTGACTGTAAAGATACAAAATTTTGAAGGTGTTTTTAGATAAAAAATGCTAAAACCTGCTATACTTTAAATGCTAATTGTACAATGAACATCCTCGGTGGCCTAACGTCTCCGGGGCGCGCAGAGTATTCTACATTAAACAAATTATTAACCAGGAAAGATGTTTTGACGATTTTAGTTACTTGGTAAGATACCCTAAGATCATGCATCCATGTTCCGGTATGGTGCTTTTCGCGATATTCTTTTAATCCCGGTAAAATATAGGTAGAAGGAACATCGTCAAAATTTGTAGAAGGCGTATTGTATTCATGTAAAATACTTGTTACAAAACGTTTGTCAATATTTTCCATAAAACTAAAATAGCGTGTGCTGAACCCGATCGAAAACTTTTTATAATCCAGCTGGATATCGTTTTTAAATAAATGCTTGTTCCTGTATTTTAGTGTGTTTAACCCCGGTAAGCCTAAAGTATCTTTTTGTGGATTATAATCCGGATCAATAGGATTTGTAAACGTATACCCCGTAAGTAAACTAACGTTTATAGGGCCTATTTTCCCTGTACCGGTAAGGGTTACATCTAATCCGTTAATTCTTGCCCTGCCAATATTCTGCGATTTAAAGCCTGCATATTGTATATCGTTTCCAAAAAACCCTGTTTTAGGCCCGTAAATATCGAACACAAACTCAACCATGCTTTGGTATTCTGTCCAGAACCCGGCCACATCTAAAAACCCTTTAAAACCTCCTACAGTAAAGCCTTGTTTTACGCCAATTTCGGCGCTCCAACCGCGTTCAGGCTGTAAATTATAATTAGGGTATACTTTTAAAGCGCTTACACTTGTGCTGATGTATTTTTCGGCGATACTCGGAAAGCGATACCCCTGGCCGAAAGAAGCACGTAAAAATGTAAAATTAAACAGGTGATAATTTAGGCCGGCCCTTAGTACAGGCTGAAAAGGCAACTTATTAATTTTAGGGCTAATGTATCCGTGTGTATAAGCTGTATCTACTCTATAGTACTCGCCCCTGATACCCAAGGAGGCAGTAAGCTTACCGAATTTTTTATCGAGTTGCAAATAGCCCGCTATGTTAGTCCCTGTATGTTTTCCGTATAACGAATCGCCGAGCACCTGCTGCTCCATAAACACCAAGCCTCCTGTAAGATTTAAATTATTTTTAAACCGCTTTTGATATTGTAATTCCGAATAGTATAATTCAGCACGCGCGCCCTGCCCTTTGTTGTTTTTATTATCCGTTAAAAAGTAGCGTGTTCTTAAGCTTAACTTTCCGCCTTTCCTAAAAAAGTAATTGAGGTAAGGATCAATGTTAAACCGTTTATTATCATACTTTTGAATGTCGTAACCTTGCGGGATATAAGCTGAATCAGCATTTTGCCATAAAAAGAAAAGCCCTCCTTCTGTTTCCATCATATTGGTATTAACGCCGAATATTAATCCGCGAAGTTTCCCTTTAAAATTATAACGGATGTTGGCATTAATTCTCTGGCGTTTTTCTGTTTCAAGATAACGGTATCCGTCATCATCATATATGTGCCCGCCAATAACTAAATCCCAGTTATTTATTTTTTCGGAATGCGAAAAATTAACGCCTTTTTGCGTTTGCGAAGAGCCTTTCCACCATTTTAATGAGCTTCTGCGGGGCGCATCATAGCTGCCGTAAAACATAGTTACTTTTGTAACAGGCTTATCTTTAGCATACGCTGTACGTAAGTTTATAGCTCCGTTTAATGCCGATGAACCGAATAATGCAGAGGCGGCTCCTTTAATAACTTCTACCTGTTCTAAATTTTCTAACGGTAAATAATTCCATTTAATGTCATTGGCATCCGCACTTAACATGGGCATTTCATCTACAAGCAATAATACCCTGCTGCCTGCACCATAGCTGAACCCGCTGCCCCCTCTAATACTGGCTTGTCCGTCGGCAACAGTTACGCCGGGTACCTGGTTCATGATCATATCAAGCGAAGTGGTATTTTTATTTTCAATAAGTTCGGGCTTAATCACTTCCATACTTACCGTAATATCCGAAAGCTTTTGTTCAAATTTTCCGGCAGATATGACTACCTCGTCCAGTAGTTGATTTCCGGAACCCCCGGGATCTAACGTTATATTTATGATCAGCGTATCATTTGCTTTTACAATTACCGGTTGCGAAAATTTTGCATAGCCGATCATATCACATACCAGGGTGTATGTTCCTTCTGCCGGTTTTAGTACAAAACCGCCGTTTCCGTCAGTACTTGTGCCGTTACTTTTATCAAGCAATAAAATAGCACCCGGCAGGCCTTCGTTAGTTGCTTTATCCTTAAC
>JBBRHI010000028.1:0-12078 GCA_038222995.1 Bacteroidia bacterium
CGCCGGCCGATATCAGGAAAGAAGGTTCCGCTTACGATCTTACCATAGCGGTAGGTATTTTAGCAGCCTCAGAACAGATTGTTGCCGATGAAACAGCAAACTATATTATTATGGGCGAGCTGGCTTTGGACGGTGAGTTACGCCCCATTAAAGGAACACTGCCCATAGCCGTTAAAGCAAAGCAGGAAGGATTTAAAGGAATTATATTGCCGGCCGAAAATGCCAAAGAAGCAGCCGTAGTGGACGGACTGGATGTGTATGGAGTTAATAACATAAAAGAAGTGATCGGGTTTTTTAACGGAACTGTAGAGCTTGAAAAAACAACCATTGATATTGACCGGGAATTTTTATCGAGACTTGATGAGTTTGAATTTGATTTCGCAGACGTAAAAGGCCAAGAAAACATTAAACGTGCTCTGGAAATTGCGGCTTCGGGCGGTCATAACGTTATCCTGATAGGCCCCCCGGGAGCAGGGAAAACGATGTTAAGCAAACGCATGCCGTCTATTTTGCCACCCTTAACGTTGGATGAAGCACTTGAAACAACTAAGATCCATAGTGTAGCCGGCAAAACAAAAGCACAAGGCCTGGTCACCAAAAGACCTTTCAGAAGCCCGCACCATACTATTTCGGATGTAGCACTTGTAGGCGGCGGTATGAACGCGCAGCCCGGAGAAATATCATTAGCACATAACGGGGTGCTATTTTTAGATGAGCTGCCCGAATTTAAAAGAACGGTTTTAGAGGTCATGCGCCAACCGTTAGAAGACAGAGTAGTTACTATTTCGCGGGCGCGGTTTAGTGTTGAATACCCTGCCAGCTTTATGCTTATGGCAAGTATGAATCCTTGTCCCTGCGGGTATTATAACCATCCTGAAAAAGACTGTGTTTGTGCGCCCGGTATCGTTCAAAAATATTTAAATAAAATTTCGGGTCCGCTGTTGGATAGGATTGATCTGCACGTAGAAGTAACTCCGGTGCCTTTTAACGAATTGAGTAAAGAACATAACTCAGAAACCAGTAAAGAAATACGGGCACGTGTTATTAAAGCCAGGCAAAAACAAACAGAGCGTTACAAAACGGCCGACGGTATTTACTGTAACGCGCAAATGCGCACTAAAGATCTGAGGACCTATTGCAATTTGGATGACGCCGGAAATGCTTTACTGAAAACGGCCATGGAACGTTTAGGCCTTTCGGCGCGTGCTTACGATCGTATTTTAAAAGTAGCGAGGACTATTGCCGACCTTGATGATTTCGAAAATATACAAACGGGGCATATTGCCGAAGCTATTCAATACAGGAGTTTGGACAGGGAAGGCTGGGCAGGATAATTCATTGTGTCCCGATCTGTTATTTAATTTGCCTTGAAATACTAATCGACGAACCAATACTTCCTTTTTCATCATTATTAGTATTGGCAAATAAATAGGAATGAAAGGCTTTTCCTGTTTTAGACCGGTTTAAAACTTCACCCGTAAAAGAACCGGTGTTTTTTAAGGAGGTTATTATTTTTTCATATTCTTCAGGGCTGTCATAAAGCATGCTTACCGGCTTGTAATGAACTTCAGAAAAAGTATAGCCGAATGCTTTTTGGGCAACGGTATTAAATTCAATAATTTTATCGGCATCGTTGCATAAAACAGTCATGTTAAACGAACTCTTCAATAATAAGTTGTTTTTTTGGCGGAGCTTAACCAATTGATTTCTTGTTTTTGTAACCGTGTAGGCAATAAAAGGTAATATTAAAAAAGCAATACTTGCCAATACTAAAAGAATATGTGTGTAATTCCAGTAATTTGACAGTGTTTCAGAGCTTGATCTAAGCCCTTGACGGTTTTCACCGATAGCATATTGGCAACTTTTCTTAAATAATGACAATTCATTTATAATAAATTTCTTATCGGGAATGCTTCCGTTTGTTTTTAAATTATTTTTTAAACTCGAGAAATCAATTACTCCCGCAGGTATTTCAGGAAAAGAAATTAATTGAGACAGTTCATTGATTAATTTTGAATTTTCTGTATTGTCAATATCGCTGATAATTGAAAATGTTTCTGCTTCAAACCTTGATAAAATATTGATATTTGCCACATGGTTTTCTACATTTTCCCGAATAGCGTTTACGCGAACTATCAGTATGGCGCTTAAGATGACAAATAGAACACCGGCACATACAAAAACAGAAAACAAAAAATAATTTTTTTTAATTTTAATATACATGGCTAATCTAATTTAACATCTGATTTAAAGGTATTAATTTTAATGATTCAGCATTAATAATATGCCTGATTTTACATTATTTGAACATTATTTAATTAAACATAAACATTTTTAAATAATAGATGTTTACTTTGTAACTTTGCTGAAGTGCCTACTCAATACGCCATAAAAGACCTGGAACGCCTTTCAGGAATTAAAGCCCATACCCTTCGGATTTGGGAGTTACGTTACGGCATCTTAAAACCCGAAAGATCCTGTACAAACATCAGGTGCTATACTTCCGACGATCTCAAACGAATCCTGAATATTTCTCTTCTTAACAATAACGGTTACAAAATATCTAAGATCGCTACCTTTTTAGATGATGAACTGGTGAAGCATGCGCAAACTATTTTAAATAAATTCGTTAAAGAGTCTGACCAAATAGATAACCTTGTATTATGTATGATGGAAATGGACGAGGAAAAATTTGATCTTACCATTTGCAATTGTATTACTCATTTTGGTTTTGAAAACACGATGGAACGGATTATTTTTCCGTTTATGCGCCATGTGGGCAGTATGTGGCAAATAGGAATTGTAAACTGTGCGCAGGAACATTTTATTTCGCAGCTCATTAAACAAAAAATTATTGTAGGGATAGATTCACTTAGTGTTGAGCCTGCAATAAAACCGCTCACGTTTGTATTATACCTTCCTAATAAGGAGCTTCACGAAATGGGATTGCTTTATTGCAAATACCTTGTAAAAGCAAGAGGGCACAAATGCCTTTACCTTGGGCAGTCTGTACCATTTTGCGATTTAAAGAACATATCGGAAAATATGACGCCTGATGTGCTGGTAACTATTTTTACCACACCTATGGAAGACTTTTCGCCGGAACAGTATATTACAAAACTTTCTAACTGTTTTGATCATTCCAAAATAGCAGTGTCAGGTCGTTTGTTCTTTGAAAGCGGCGAAGAATTAATCCTCCCAAAAAATGTTATTTTGTTCGAATCTCACGAACAGTTTAAAAACATACTGTAGTTTTTATACATTTGTAGTATATGTATTTTCGGCTGTTTAGTATAATAGTAAGTATGGTATTGTGCGTTTCGTGCAGGCCAAAATCTGACGAGAATGATCCTGCCCCTTCGTATGTATTAAGTGAACAGGTGTTTTTAAAAGTACTAACCGATGCCTATCTCGGGGAGGGTGCCGCAGGTGTAAATGTAAAAAATATTACAGGCGAAAAATTTGATTCAGCTTACGTATTTAACCCTTTTGAAGACAATGGCGTTACTAAAGCTCAATACGATACAACCGTACTTTATTATTCCCAACATCCGATAAAGCTAAAAGAGATTTATAATAAACTGCTTGATAATTTAAGCCTTATACAAACGTTTGGTAATTTGGGTAATGTAAACAGGGCAGAGATAGATAAATACAGGCTCCAGGATATGAAATTTTATTTTACGGTTTCTAAAATTGATTCTATAAAAAATGCTTCTAAATTACTCGGCTATAGTTTAAAGATCCCTTACGGCTTAACTAAATAAATGCAACACACGATAGATCATATTAAATCAATTTCTGCTCGTATATCGGAAGAAATAATATCTATCAGGCGTCATATACATCAGCATCCTGAACTTTCCTTTGAAGAGTATAAGACATCGGCCTTTGTATGTTCTGTTTTAGATAAATATACTATTAAATATACCAAAGGAATTGTAAAGACAGGAATTGTTGCACTGATCAAAGGAAAAAATCCGGACAAAAAAACTATTTTATTACGCGCCGACTTGGATGCTTTGCCTATTGAAGAAAAAAATGAAGTGAACTACAGGTCGCAAAACGTTGGCGTAATGCATGCCTGTGGGCATGATGTACATACAGCATCAGTACTTGGAACAGCCATTATTTTAAATGAATTAAGAGAGTCTTTTGAAGGTACTGTCAAGATCATGTTTCAGCCCGGGGAAGAAGTATTGCCCGGAGGCTCATCACTAATGATAGCGGAAGGTGTTTTACAAAACCCTCCTGTTGATATAGCCCTTGCCCAGCATGTATTCCCAAGTATGGAAACAGGAAGGGTAGGGTTTAGAAAAGGAATGTATATGGCCAGTACCGATGAACTTCATATTACCGTTACAGGTAAGGGCGGGCACGCGGCAATGGCAGGTGAATATAATAACCCGTTGGTTGTGGCCGCGCATATTATTACAGAAATAGAAAAACAATTTCCTTTTACGATTGATAAAGAAGGTGTAGCCAGAAATACAATTAACACTATTCCGACAGTTATTGCCTTTGGAAAAATAGAAGCTAAAGGTGCAACCAACGTGATTCCTGAAACGGTGTATATGGCAGGTACTTTACGAACTATGCAGGAAGACTGGCGAGAAACAGTAAAGCAAAAAATCACTCAGATCATACATGATATTTGTAAAGACTATAATGCTTCCGCAGATATTAATATTATTAACGGCTACCCGTTTTTAATTAATGATGATGAGGTTACGGAGCGTTGTAAACAAAGTGCTGTGGAGTATTTAGGTGCCGAAAATGTGGAGGACCTTCCTTTAAGAATGACGGCAGAAGATTTTGCATACGTTACTCAAAAAGTACCGAGCTGTTTTTACAGGTTGGGTACAGGAAATAAATCCTTGCATATTACTTCGGGTGTTCACACGTCCACATTTAATATTGATGAAAAAGCATTGGAAATATCTACCGGCTTAATGGCTTGGATGACTATTCAAAGTCTAAACCAATAATTTCGTTTTCCCCTTACAAGTAAACAAAATTGGCACAAAATTGTATTATACTAGGTTTTAATACAACAAAAAGATGCTCCTTCAATTTGATAAAGACGGTATTTATTGTGAACAAGCAGGAATCTATATTGATCCCTGGAAACCTGTAGACAAGGCTATTATAACGCATGCGCATTCTGACCATGCACGTTGGGGCAGTAAATCCTATTTAGCGCATCACGATTCAAAAGGCATTTTAAAGTACCGTTTAGGGCAGGATATAAATTTAGAGACCTTAGATTACAATGAGCTTATTACTATTAATGGCGTTAAAATAAGCTTGCACCCTGCGGGTCATATTGTAGGCTCTGCACAAGTGAGGTTAGAATACAAAGGAGAAATTTGGGTAGTGTCCGGCGATTATAAAGTGATGCCTGACGGTATTACGGTTCCGTTTGAATCAGTTCCCTGCCACCATTTTATAACAGAATCAACATTCGGCTTACCTATTTATAATTTTCCGGAAGCCGATGCATTAAACACTGATCTAAAAAATTGGTGTCTTAAAAATCAAGCTGCCGGTAAGTCTTCGGTAGTTATCGGATACTCTTTAGGGAAAGCGCAGCGCATTTTAAATTGTATTGATGATTTACAAATTCCTATTATTTTGCATGGCGCTATCTACAACACGAACGAGGCATTAGGTTTAACTAATGAACGGTATATTCGATATGCCGCAGGTATCAAAAAATCATTAAATGAACCTGTTATTGTGGTTGCCCCTCCTTCTGCAATTGGTTCTTCATGGTTGCGACAATTTGATCCTTATGAACTTGGAGTATGCAGCGGTTGGATGCAATTAAGAGGTGCACGCAGAAGAAGAAACGCAGATATGGGTTTTATAATGAGCGACCATGCTGATTGGACGGGATTGAATAAAGCGGTGTTGGCAACCGGCGCCGAAAATATTTATGTCACACACGGGTATAAATCTATTTATGCAAAATGGCTCACCCGGCAATACGGCTTAAATGCTGTAACGGTTGATACCTTATTTGAAGGAGAAGCATTGGAGCAGCAGGATGCAGAGACCACGCAAGAGGAGGAGGCATCGGCATGAAAACATTCTCTGATCTGTATTACGAATTAGATGCTACTACTAAAACAAATCCAAAAGTAGAAGCGTTAACCAATTATTTTTTAAATACAAAGCCTGAAGATTCCATTTGGGCTATTGCATTATTGGTTGGCAACCGGCCTAAACGCCCTATAAAGACAAGCGATTTAAAACTATGGTCTGCTGCTTTAGCCAATGTCTCAGAGTGGTTGTTTGATGATTCTTACAGCGTTGTGGGTGATCTTGCGGAGACAATTACGCTTCTTATTAATTCTAAATCAGGAAACGTATCCGAAGTTTCATTAAATGAATTAATGCGGGAGTTCGAAGGATTTTCAAAATTAAGTGATGAAGAAAAGAAAGAGCGCGTTTTAGAGTATTGGAAAAAACTTTCTACTAAAGAGCTTTATATTTTTAATAAGCTGATAACAGGAGCTTTCAGGGTAGGCGTTTCAAAACTGTTGGTATTTAAAGCGTTGGCAAAAGCATATAACATCGATGAAAAAGTAATTGCGCACCGTTTCATCGGTAATTGGAAACCGACCAATACATTGTTAACCGATCTTTTAAAAGAAGATGAATTTTCTGATTCTACTTCACGTCCTTATCCGTTTTGTTTAGCTTATGCTTTAGATTTTGAATTGCCTGAACTTGGTGATATCACCGAATGGCAAATAGAACGTAAGTACGACGGCATTCGCGGACAAATTATTGTACGTCATAAACAAGTATTTGTATGGAGCAGGGGCGAAGAATTATTGACGGAGAAATTTCCCGAGTTTGAAGAGCTGATTGAATTTTTACCTGACGGAACAGTGATTGACGGTGAGATCCTGCCCATTGTAGAAGGAGAGATAAAGTCTTTTAACCAAATGCAAAAACGGACCACACGTAAAGCATTGACAAAAAAAATATTACAGGACATTCCTTTAAAAATGGTGTGCTATGATCTTTTAGAAAAAGACGGCAAAGATCTGAGAGATTTACCTTTAGAGGAAAGGCGCAGACTGTTAGAAGAAATTATAACACATTCAAAAGCATTTAATTCTTCTTTAGTGTTAGCGCCTTTACTTACCTGTGATAAATGGGATAATTTGAATGAGCTTCGTAATCAGGCTAAATCAGTGGGTTGCGAAGGCTTAATGTTAAAACGCAAAGACAGTAACTATGAGACAGGCCGTAAGCGCGGCAAATGGTGGAAATGGAAAGTGGATCCTTACAGTATTGACGCTGTTTTAATTTATGCGCAGAGCGGGCATGGCCGAAGAGCTAATTTATTTACGGATTATACCTTTGCTGTTTGGGATGGAGACGTATTGGTTCCTTTTACGAAAGCATATAGCGGCTTAACGGACAAAGAAATTTTTGAAGTGGATGCCTGGGTCAAAAAAAACACGATCGAAAAATTCGGGCCGGTAAGAAGTGTAACACCTAAACTGGTATTTGAAATTGCCTTTGAAGGCATTAATGAATCGCCCCGTCATAAAAGCGGTATTGCGTTGAGGTTCCCGAGGATTTCCCGTTGGCGGAAAGATAAAATTTTATCGGAAGCAAATACTAAGCAGGATCTGTTAAACCTTTTACATGCTAATACCTGATGAATTTAGCGCAAACATGGTTCAAACAAAAAGGCTGGAAACCTCATAAGTTTCAGAAAGACACATGGAATGCCATTAAAGAAGGTAAAAGCGGGTTACTGAATGCGCCGACAGGTTTCGGGAAAACATTTGCTATTTGGTTTGGCGTTATTCAACATTTTGCGGACCATGCCAAGCCGCAAATAAATAAATTGCATTGCTTATATATTTCACCCCTACGGGCACTTTCAAAAGAAATTTATTTAGCAACTAACAGGGTAAGTGCAGATCTTAATTTGCCATATACCATTGAGCTGCGTACGGGCGATACATCTATGAAAGACCGCACGAAGCAAAAAAAAGATAAACATCAGGCATTAATTACCACACCGGAAAGCATGCATTTAATGTTGGCAGCTAAAGGGTACAGAGAACAGTTCAGTAATTTAGAGTTTGTTATTATTGACGAGTGGCATGAGCTGCTGGGTAATAAGCGCGGTGTGCAAATTGAATTGGCTTTAGCGCATTTAAAATCAATTAACCCTAATTTAAAAGTGTGGGGCATTTCTGCAACCTTTGGTAACTTGGAAGAAGCAAAGGAAATTTTATTGGGACCGATCTCAGATAACACCGAAATTATTAAAGCCAATGTCGAACAGACAATAAATATTAATACAGTGCTGCCCGATGAAATTGCACAAGTTCCCTGGGGCGGGCATTTAGGATTAAAGCTTTTGCCTCAGCTGGTGCCTATTATTGAAGAAAGTAAATCAACCCTGTTATTTACAAACATGCGCTCGCAGGCTGAAACATGGTATCAGCAATTACTGGAAAGAGTTCCTGATCTGGCGGGGAGAATAGCTTTACATCACAGCTCTATTGATTTTCAGACCCGCAAATGGGTGGAAGAGAACTTACATACAGGCAGTTTAAAATTAGTTGTTTGCACGTCGAGTTTGGATCTTGGTGTTGATTTCAGGCCGGTAAATACAATTATCCAGGTTGGCTCCGCTAAGGGAGTAGCAAGGTTCATACAACGTGCGGGTAGGAGCGGGCACAGCCCCGGCGAGAAAAGTAATATTTACTTTGTTCCTACAAACTCATTAGAAATTATTGAAGGCAGTGCCTTGAAAGATGCCGTGAAACATCAGCTCATTGAAAGCCGCATCCCGTATGTGCGCTCCTTCGATGTACTCATCCAGTTTATGGTAACCTTAGCAGTATCCGACGGCTTTGATCCGGATGCATTATATAAGGAAATTAAATCGACCCATGCTTTTCAATCCGTTACATCTAACGAATGGCAGTGGTGTATTGATTTTATTACACGGGGCGGACAATCTTTAAAAGCGTATGATGAATTTCATAAAGTGGTTTTAGAAGACGGCTTATATAAAGTCACAAGTAAAGGCATTGCTGCCAGGCACCGCATGAACATTGGTACTATTGTGGGTAACAGTATGATGAACGTGAAGTTTTTAGGCGGTAAGCAGTTGGGTAGTATTGAAGAACATTTTATTTCTAAATTAAAACCGGGTGATATTTTTTGGTTCGCCGGCAGGAACTTACAGTTGCACTCGGTAAAAGACATGACGGTTTTAGTAAAATCTTCCAAAGATAAAAACGGGATTATTCCGTCGTGGCTTGGCGGTAAAATGCCACTGTCTTCACAGCTTTCAACAAGTATTCGTAAAAGCTTAACAACGTATAAAGAAGGCGGAAAGCTGAATGAGGAATTAAAAAAATTAAAGCCCTTATTTGAGTTGCAGGAAAAAGTATCGCATCTTCCCGGTAGTGATGAGCTGTTAATTGAAAAAATAAAAACCCGCGAAGGCTACCATATTTTTGTTTACCCGTTCGACGGGAGGCTTGTACATGAGGGTATGGCAACCCTTTTGTCTTATCGTATCAGTTTATTATCCCCTGTAACTTTTTCCATTTCTATGAATGATTACGGGTTTGAATTGTTGAGCGATCAGGATATTAATATAGAAGAGCTGTTGGACAATAATTTATTTTCACCGGACTTTGTATACGAAGATGCTATCAGGAGTATTAACTCGAGTCAGATGGCACAACGTAAGTTCAGGGATATCGCTTCTATTGCAGGGCTTGTATTTACAGGCTATCCCGGCAAAGAAAAAAAGACACGGCATTTACAAGCATCATCACAATTATTTTTTAAAGTGTTTGAAGATAATGAAGACAATAATTTATTATTATTGCAGGCTTATGATGAAGTAATTAATTTTGAACTCGAAATTTCAAGACAACAAGCGGCGTTTAAAAGGATAAATTCTCAAAAAATTATTGTAACCTATCCAACAAAACCTACCCCTTTTTGTTTTGCTATAATGGTAGCGCGTTTCAGGGAATTTTATAGTAATGAACCGATTGAATCGCGTGTAGAAAAATTATTAAAACAAATTGAAAAGAAATAAATGCAGCTTGAACTTGCAGGAATACCTTTTATTTTATTGACTGAAAAAGCGTTGTGGAGGCCCGGTACGAGCCAGTTGATCATTGCAGACATTCACCTTGGTAAAGCGAGCCATTTTCGTAAAGCCGGCATTAGCATTCCCGCAGACAGCGTGCTGGAAGATATGCGAAAGCTACATGCTTTAATGAAAAAATACAGGCCTGCAGAAGTTATTTTATTGGGCGACTTGTTTCATAGTTCATATAACCGGGAGTGGCATTTGTTTGAAGCATTTTTAGAATCCTTTAATGACATTCAGTTTATTTTGGTAAAAGGAAATCATGATATTTTAAAAAAGAACCGGTATGAAATACCAAACTTCGAAGTGATGGATACTTGGGAAGATGATCTGTTTATCTATTCACATGAACCTATGGAACATGACAGTAAATTTGTCCTCAGTGGTCACATTCACCCCGGTGTAACGCTTACAGGTAAAGGAAAGCAGCGACTCTCACTGGCGTGTTTTCATATTTCAAAAAACCAAATGGTGTTGCCGGCTTTCGGTAAGTTAACGGGATTATATATTTTAGAAAAAAATAAAAGTGATACGTATTACCTTATCTATAACGATACGATTACTGAAATGAAATAATTTACTTAGGATTTATTTTTTCAGGTTGGTTCGAATCGACTCTCTATATAATTTAAATAGAATAAAGCGAACCTTAAAAACTATAACCCACTCTTACGCCGCAATTAATAACGGCAGATCGTTTACCGTAACCAAAATTAAAGAAGTAAGGCGTTTGCTTAGGGCTTTCTAATAAAGTATTTAATCTGCAAAAATACGTATCTGTTGAAAAACCAATATTAAAACGGTCGTTTACTTTATAACTAAAACCAAGTTGCAGGCTTGCATTAAGCGTAATGTCATTTCCCTGTAAGGATTCAACTTTAAACCCCCTGTGTAATTTTGTAACGTTGCCGTTATAATTGTTACTTTCCTGATTCTGAAATATAAGATCGTAATTGAAATTGAGTGCCGTGAAAATAGTAAAGCGTTTCACGTTAAAATTAAATTTGGGCCCAAATTGTAAACAAGCGCTTTCGGTAGAAATGGTTGTGATTTGTTTGCCGTTAAAAGCGGTGAAACAGCCGTAAGCACTTCCCTCTGTGGTGATCTCCGTTTTAAGTTTTCGGTAACCGAAACTTACGGGAAATGTAACCCGGAAGCGTTTCGTTTTTGCAGAGCCTATCTCTAAACCGCCTTTCATATAAAAGCTTCCGGTTGTTTTATAAGTAGATTTTAAATCGGAGCTGTAATCCCCTTCAGAGTTTGTTGAATAGGAGTCATCTGTGGTGTGCTTTACAAAAGGTTTATAAACAGAAATGCCCGATTCTATAAAAATAGTTCTTTTAGTTTGAGCAAAGCCGATAAAAGGAATTAGAATCAGTAAAAGTAAAATTCTCATAAATTAAAAGTAAGAAATTTATTTTAATTTCCGGTCATAATAGCCGTAGTTACATAATAAAAACTATTTCAATCGCTTATACTTTTGAAACAGATAAGACCCGCCAAGTGTTACAAGAAAAAATACCCATAGCTTTAAAATCTCGGGCCATATTTCTTTTAGTGTAGAATTACGAATAAACACGGCATAGAAAGATTCAAGCCCCCAGTTTAACGGTGAAATAACACTGATCGTTTTCATAATATCAGGCATGACGAATGTAGGAACCCACACACCGCCAATAGCCGCCAATATAATAATAAACACAGCGCCAAATAATGAGGCTTGGTCATGCGTGGTTGCAACGGTGCCTACTAATAAGCCAAACCCTGTGGCAGAAAGCCCCGCGGACAATGCAATTAAAAACAATAAAGGCAGGCTGTTACCAATGTTTAGTTGCGGCATGCCTAATAAAGGCAAAATCAATAAGCCTACGCACAGCATTAAGGCAAATTGAATTAAGCTGACTATAGTGTAGGTCAAT
>JBBRHI010000029.1:0-12067 GCA_038222995.1 Bacteroidia bacterium
TACTAACTATGACAGAACCAATATTAGCAGAAAACAAAGATCGCTTTGTGATTTTCCCGATAAAGCACAACGACATTTGGGAATATTATAAAAAATCTGAAGCCAGTTTCTGGACAGCCGAAGAAATTGACTTATCCAACGATATGAACGATTGGAATAATAAGTTAAATGATAACGAGCGCCATTTTGTGAAACACGTTTTAGCTTTTTTTGCTGCTAGTGACGGTATTGTAAATGAAAATTTAGCCATTAACTTCCTTAATGAAGTACAGTATCCGGAAGCCCGTTTCTTTTACGGTTTCCAGGTAATGATGGAAAACATCCATTCTGAAACTTACTCTTTATTAATAGATACCTATATTAAAGACCCGGTTGAAAAGGATAAATTATTACACGCTGTGGAAACCGTACCTTGCGTGGGCAAAAAAGCAGACTGGGCTTTAACCTGGATCAATAACGGAACCTTTGCAGAGCGCTTAATTGCTTTTGCAGCGGTGGAAGGGATTTTCTTTTCAGGATCTTTCTGTTCTATCTTCTGGTTAAAAAAACGCGGCTTAATGCCGGGCTTAAGCTTCAGCAACGAATTAATTTCGCGCGATGAAGGCTTGCATTGCGATTTCGCGTGTATGCTATACTCCGATCACATTAAAGAAAAATTACCAAAAGAAAAAGTAACGCAGATCATTACCGATGCGGTTACCATTGAAAAAGAATTTGTGTCGGATGCTATTCCTGTTCGTTTAATAGGAATGAATGCCGACCTGATGTGCCAATACATTGAGTTTTGCGCCGATCGTTTATTGCTGGCCTTAGGCTGTGATAAATTTTATAATGCAACCAATCCGTTCGATTTTATGGAAATGATCTCGTTGCAGGGCAAAACAAATTTCTTCGAAAAACGTGTTGCTGAATACCAAAAATCAGGTGTAATGAACAACAAAGAAGAAAATAACGTGTTTAATTTAGACGAAGACTTTTAGAGAAAGTTTTTTGTCGGTTAAAATTCCGAATTCGTATCTCGCTGAAAATCATTTAACAAGGTGTAAATCTTGTACGGGAATGCTAGCCTCTAAAAGATACGTATCGAAACTGTTAAATTTTAAAGATGCCCCTGAGAGGCCTGATTTAAAAAGAAAAAATTAATTAACCGCTACTTTGTTGAAAACGAAAGAGTGGCAAACAAAAAAAAGAAAATTATAGTTATAACTTGTTGTAACCAAAGAACACTCAAAAACTAAATTAAAAACCCTTAAACCACCGGCAATATGTTTGTAATAAAAAGAGACGGCACTCAGGAGACTGTGAAATTCGATAAGATCACAGCACGTGTTCAAAAACTCAGCTACGGCTTAGACCCTAGCTTTGTGGACCCGATACAAGTAGCAAAAAAAGTAATTGACGGTGTATATGATGGCGTAAGCACCGTTGACCTTGATAATTTAGCTGCTGAAACGGCGGCGTCGTTAACAACCAAACATCCTGATTACGCGCAATTGGCGTCGCGTATCGCGGTAAGTAACTTACACAAAAACACGATCAAATCGTTTTCGAAAACGGTTGAGATATTATATAATTATGTAGATCCGAAAACAAATCAAAGAGCATCGTTAATTGCCGACGACGTTTACGAAATTGTAACAAAGAACGCGCAATTATTAGATTCCTCTATTATATACGACAGGGATTTCGGGTACGATTATTTTGGGTTTAAAACATTAGAACGTTCTTACTTATTAAGAACTCACGGGAAAGTAACAGAGCGTCCGCAGCACATGTTAATGCGTGTATCTATCGGTATACATAAAGAAGATATTGCTGCGGCCATTGAAACATACAACTTAATGAGCGAGCGTTGGTTTACACATGCCACACCAACGTTGTTTAACGCCGGCACGCCAAAACCGCAAATGAGCTCTTGCTTTTTATTACAAGCTAAAGACGATAGTATTGACGGAATTTATGACACCTTAAAACAATGTGCCCGTATTTCACAAAGCGCCGGCGGCATTGGGTTGGCAATACATAAAGTACGCGCCACCGGTTCTTACATTAAAGGAACCAACGGTACAAGTAACGGTATTTTACCGATGCTTAAAGTGTTTAACGAAACAGCGCGTTACGTTGACCAGGGCGGCGGAAAACGCAAAGGTTCCATTGCAATTTATTTAGAACCTTGGCATGCGGACATTTACGAGTTTTTAGACATCCGTAAAAACCACGGGAAAGAAGAAATGCGTGCGCGTGATTTATTCACCGCGTTATGGATCCCTGATTTGTTTATGAAACGCGTGGAAGCAGAAGGCGAATGGAGCCTAATGTGTCCTAACGAATGCCCCGGCTTATTTACCACGCACGGTGCTGAATTTGAAGCATTATATACTAAATACGAAGCAGAAGGAAAATTCCGCAAACAAGTAAAAGCACGTGAATTATGGGCAGCCATTATCGATTCTCAAATCGAAACAGGTAATCCTTATATGTTATTTAAAGATGCCTGTAACTTAAAATCAAACCAAACACATTTAGGCACCATTCAATCTTCTAACCTGTGTACGGAGATCGTTGAATACACAAGCCCTGATGAAGTAGCCGTTTGTAACTTAGCCTCTATTGCCTTACCGCGTTTTGTGGATGAAAAAACAGGAAGCTTTGATCACCAGCGTTTATTTGATGTAACCTATATCATCACAAAAAACTTAAACAAAGTCATTGACCGTAACTACTACCCTATTCCTGAAGCGCGTAATTCAAACATGCGTCACCGCCCTATCGGCTTAGGCGTACAAGGTTTAGCGGATGCATTTATTTTAATGCGTTACCCTTTTGAAAGCGAAGAAGCGAAGAAATTAAACTCTGAGATCTTTGAAACAATTTACTACGCTGCAATGACGGCAAGTAAAGACTTAGCAATTAAAGACGGTCATTACGAATCGTACCCGGGCTCACCCTTATCAAAAGGCATTATGCAGTTTGATATGTGGAACGTAACACCAAGCCCGCGTTGGGAATGGGATGTATTAAAAGAAGAAGTAGCAAAATACGGCGTGCGTAACTCTTTATTAGTTGCCCCTATGCCAACTGCATCAACTTCCCAAATATTAGGTAACAACGAATGCTTTGAACCATATACATCAAACATTTACAGCCGTCGTGTATTATCAGGTGAGTTTGCAGTAGTAAACAAACACTTGTTACGCGATCTGGTAAAATTAGGTATGTGGAATGATGCCTTGAAAAATAAAATTATCGGCGCAAACGGTTCTGTACAAGGTATTGCGGAAATTCCTCAAAACATTAAAGACATTTACAAAACCGTGTGGGAAATTAAACAACGTACCATTATTGATATGGCTGCTGACCGTGGCGCATTTATTTGCCAGTCACAATCATTGAATCTGTTTATACAAGATGCTAACTTTGCTAAATTATCATCAGCACATTTCTATGCGTGGAAAAAAGGATTAAAAACAGGCATGTACTACTTACGTACCAAAGCAGCAGCTGACGCTATTAAATTTACGGTAGATCAGGCTGCCTTATCTGTACCGGTATTAGGTAATGAAGATGCTTTATTAGTAGAACGCGGACAAACACAATTACTAACGTTTGATGAGCAACAGGCACAATTATCCTGCTCATTGGATAACCCGGAAGATTGCGAAGCTTGCGGATCATAAGCAACTAACTGTCGCTTCGAATACCCGCTAACGTGTCACTCTGAGCGGAGTCGAAGAAGAGCAACAGTTTGAACCTGTCACCCTGAGCGGAGTCGAAGGGGACAATAAAAGAAAATAAAGTTTAACCCTAAGAAACGGCCTCTCTGATTAATTTGGAGAGGCTTTTTTTGAAAGAATAACTTAATAAGAAATTCTTGACATACACTAACCTTTAATAATAGTTTACTCATTTAAATACCTATTTTAACCTATTAGGTTAAAACGTAATTTGCGTTTTAACCTAATAGTTCGTAAATTTGTTTGTTATTGATATTGTTTTGGATTTTAAAATAGAAAATATAGAATTACGCAAGCTCTACGTTACAGGTAAGAGCAAGCTATTTGCACTACCTAAGAAAGTAATTGATAAATTTTTTCTTAGGTTAGAGTGCATTGAAGCTGCTGATAATATAAAGGATATTAAAAATGACGAATCTATGGATTACCAAAATTTAAAAGAAAAAAATAGAATTTCATTATGTCTCATGGAAGATTGGCGAATAGAAGCATATTTGATTTTTAATGGAAGCCCAAATGTTATTGAATGCATACAAATAAAAGATATTACGAAGACTAAAAACTAAAAATATGACTAAAAATAATGATTTAAAGCCATATCAACTTGTCGGTCCTGGTCCTGTGATAAAAGATAAATTAGAATCAAAAGGATGGACACAAGAGGATTTGTCCGATATTTTAGATATGTCATTAAAAAGTGTAAATAAACTTATTCAAAATAAACAATCTATTACTTTAGATACTGCAAAATCTTTATCTGAGGTTTTTGATACAACACCACAATTTTGGGTTAACCTAGATACAAAATATAGATTATCCTTAAAAGAAACTGAAGAAAAATCACCTGTAAGGGCGAAGTCTGAACTATATACTTACATGCCAATAAATGAACTGTTTAAAAAAGGGTGGCTAAAAAAAACAAATATTATTGATGAGTTAGAAAAACAGATAATGAAATTTTGGAATATAAAAACACCTCAATTGTCTTTTTTAAGTATTTCTAATTCTGCTATTAACTATAGGAAGTCTTCGGCCCACCATCATTTTGATCATTATGCTGCTAGGACGTGGCAACAAATGGCCATAAATTCAATTTCTTACTTCAAACCTAAAAAGTATGATATTGTTAAATTGAAAAAAGCATATTCTAATATTCATACTTATACAAATTCCGATAATGGCGTAGAATTATTTTTAAAGTCATTAAATGACGCAGGTGTTGTGTTTATGCTATTGCCACATTTACAAAAGACATATATAGATGGAGCTGCATTTATGGTTGATGACACTCGAGTAATTGTTTATACTGGTAGATATAAAAGATATGATAATTTCTGGTTTACAGTAGCGCATGAAATTGCACATATTTTATTAGGACATGTTAAAAATGATGGGGATATGATTTTGGATGATTTGTATTCAAAAGATCAGGAAACTGATAAAAAGGAAGACGATGCTAATAAAATGGCAAATGACGCATTATTACACGACAAAATTATGGAGTATTTAAATGATTCGTTAAACTACTTAACAGAAGGTGATATCTATTCATGTGCGGAAAAATTCGATATACATCCATCAATAATTATTGGAGCATTGGCGCACCGAAAGATCATTTCTTTTGCCCACATACATACATTTAGTAGAGATAAAGAAATAATGTCGTTAATACCTCAAAAATATTTTATAGAAAAATACCTAACTAAAAAAGCAGCATAATGAAAAAATTAACTAAAAATAGAAATACATGCTAATAAAAAAACCAGGCGAACCTGGCTCTTATTTAAAAAACCTTCCACAGTTTTTCGGGTAAATAATAATGGGATTGCAGTCCCGAATTATTATTAAACAAATAAAGAACATTTATTTGTTAAAAACAACCCCCCTGAGCCAAATTCCTGGAAAACAACTAACATGAATCGGTGAGTATCTGTCAAATGACGGATTAAGGCATATTATGCCGGCTTTATAGCTATTTCTACTATGGAACTGGAGATGTATCCTGCTGCCCTGAAATAGGCAATCAATTTTAAATTAATAAAACTGTTTTATTAAGCAGTAATAAAAAATAAAATCATTTAAACATGGAAACAACTATTTATTTGCATTTCTCTAACAGTAGAACTGTTATAGAGATCATAACAAAAAAAGAAGCTACTGTTGGTAGCATAATTAAAGAATACGCATCTAAAGATGCTTCAAATCCTGATTACGAAGAAGATTTAGAAGTCCGTATCGAAAACAGTGATGATGAGCTACCAAAAGATGCTACTCTGGAAAAATTGAAAATAAAAGATGGGGATCATCTTAACTTTTCAAGATGTAAAAAAGTTGCGGTATCAATAAATTATAATGGAACAACATTCCAACATGATTTTGCACCATCAACAACAATTGGAGTAGTATTGAAAAAAGTCTTGAAGCATTTCGATATTGACGAAACAGCCGGATCAGTTTTATCGCTTTTCTTAACTTCAGAATGTGATGAAGCAATACCGATAAACGAACATATTGGATCCTTAACGGGTTATCCTACTTGTGGCATAAAGCTTTTTTTATCAAAAAAGAAAAACATACAGGGATGAGACCAGACACTTCTAAATTCAATATTGATGTAGAAAGCAGCCAATTTAAATTGGCTGCTCATCAAGGAAAATGGGGTATTGTTGACAATTCAAGTGATAGGCCAACATGGCCTGTCATCTTTATTTGGGTGGCAGCAGCAAAAAGAGCTAATGGCCCTGAGAAGTTTTACTTTCGTTTTGAATTGGAGAGTTATCCTTCTCAGGCACCAAATATTGGTATTTGGGATATAGAAACAAATGCTTCGCTTACTCAGAGTAAAAGACCGAAAGGCATAGGCAATTCGTCTATGCTATTTCGATCGGATTGGGAAGGCGCTGTTCACCTGTATGCACCGTATGAAAGACATGCATTAGCTACTCATCCAGATTGGTTAGCTCAATATCCTTCATTATATTGGAAATCAAGCGATAGTATTTCTAAAGTTCTTGAAGATATTTATTTAACTCTTAATAGCCCTGATTATCATGGAGTCTAAAATTGAAATCGAAAGGAAGCTTTGGTTAAAACTATTAAGGCAACTAAAGAAAAGAGGAAAAGGAACCCGCGAAAGCGGGGCCTTTTTACTAGGGAAAAATGATTCAAAAATTATAACTGAATTTATTTGCTATGATGATTTGGACCCACTTTGTCTTACAGGACAAATTGAATTCAGTTCGTCAGGTTTTAATAAGTTATGGGAACATTGCTCTGCTAATAGCCTCAAAGTATTAGCAGACGTTCATACTCATCCTTACGCTTGGACAAATCAAAGCTACGCAGACAAGACAAATCCAATGGTTTTTATAAAAGGACATTTGGCATTTATTCTTCCGTTTTTTGCTAAGAATACAACTACTGATTTAGAGGGTGTAGGTGCATTTGAATATAAAGGATCATTTAAGTGGAAAAAACATTCAACTAAAATTTTAAAAATAAATTAATGGAAACAGAATTAAATATAGATTCAACAAACAGGCTCGCGGGATTTGTTATAGAACAAAAGCCTGAATTAGCTGAAAAAGGAAAAGAAGGATATTTAGAAGCTGTAAGTATATTGAATTCAATGAAATTACAACTTATTTGTGGCGATGAAATTAAAAAATCGAAATCATTACAGGCTGCTTTAATTACAGCAGTTAATACTGGAAAAAGAGCTTTTTTGGGAGGAGTAAATGTCAATATAGATGATAATATTGGTTTTTTATTGCCTTGGTCAAAACCGATTACTTTAAATGAAGTTTTAAAGGAACTGGGAGCTAATTTAAATGATAAGATTGATGAATGTTGCTTTGCATTAATGTTCGGGCTAAAAGCTCAAAATAGAAATTCGTTGAGGCTAGTTTGCAATGGATGGCAAGGTGGGGTTGAATGCGCGGGGGATAATATTGAGCTTAATAACGATTCTGATTTTGCATTAGGAGGCATTTTGGCAGGTTCGCTTGCAGTTGCTCTTGGATTTTTACGTGTAACAAATGAAAAAATTGATTCATGTAGTAAGAGTATTGGTATTTCACTTTGGAGACCTGATTTGAATTGGCTTGATAAAGAAGCTATTGGACCAGAGATTAGTTATCTACCACAGAAGTATTGGCTTGTTGGTCTTGGACATTTAGGGCAGGCCTTTACCTGGACAATAGGTTTATTGCCATTTAGTAATCCAAAAGAAGTAAAAGTTTATCTACAGGATAAGGATTATGTTTCTATAGCAAACATTGAAACTGGTTTATTGTCTGGTAAAGAAAATGTTGGTGTAAAAAAAACCAGAGTATGCAGTTCATGGTTAGAAGATAGGGGAATAAACACTTCTATGATTGAAAGGAAGTTTAATTCTTCATATAAACCAATAGATGGTGACCCATTAATATTAATAAGAGGTCTGGATAGTGTAACTGCAAGAATAGATATAGACTCAACTGATTTTTCGCAGGTTATGGACTGTGGAATTGGCGGATCAAAAACAGATTTTGATTCAATTTCAATTTATAATTTTCCAGCAATAAATAAAGTACCAAAAGATATTTGGGGAGAAAAGGAAGTTATGATAAATAATAAAAACAATGAGAAAGCAATGCAATTCGTTGGATGTGGTTTTTATGGAAAGGCGATTTCAACTTCTTTTGTTGGAGCTATCTCTTCCTGTTTTGTAATAGCTGAAACAGTAAGGGGAATTTACGGCGGAATTAAAATAAGTGAAATTAATTTGTCAATTAGGAATTTATTAAATGAATGTTATGTTAATCCTACTGGAAATTACACAACAGAATTATCTAATAATGGAATTGTTTAATAATTATACGTTGAGAACCCACAACACGAAAGATTGGGATAATTCTAAAAACTTAAGACCATGAGCAAAAAATCTACTCCTGCCCCAAAGTATAGAGATGCCGACAGCGGACAATATGTTCCAAAAAAATATGCTGATAACCATCCTAATACTACTGTTAAGGAAACAGTAAAAAAGAAAAAATAATTGAAAAAGAGGACTGATTAGTAAGCCCTCTTTAAACAATGAGTTGAATCTCCACAAAACTAAGATTGGAGCTAATTTAAACTTACAATACAATGAGAGGAAATATCCAATTGTGTAAAGCAGATATCTGTGTAAAAGCTGAAGGCGATTATGCTAAAATACTTTTAGGAGTATCTTTACTTTTAATCGCTATCGGAGTAATAATTTATTTTAGGAAAATAGGTTAAGCTAGCTTTGGTATCGCAAATTGCGATGCCCCAACTTGAAGTCACAATTTGTGACTTCAAGTTTTTTAAAATGCTACACTTTATAGCAATCACTACCTGCTAAATTCCTTTACTTCGCCTTCTATTTTATAGAGAGCTTAGTTATGATAAAGAAAGAAAATGAAGGGATCGTTCCGGATGAAACCGTGATGAACAAAATTTACATCATCCGAAATCAAAAAGTAATGTTAGATAGGGATCTCGCGGAATTGTATGAAGTGGAAACCAAACAACTAAAAAGACAGGTAAAGCGTAATAGTGAACGTTTCCCCGATGATTTTATGTTTGAATTAACAAAAATAGAATACGATTCTTTAAGGAGCCAATTTGGCACCTTAAACAGAGGGGGGCATAGCAAATTTCTTCCTATTGTGTTTACAGAATCAGGCGTAGCAATGCTTTCAAGTGTTCTCGGGAGCAGTAGGGCTATCTCTGTCAATATCCAAATTATGCGGATCTTTACAAAGATCAGGCAAATGCTGAGCGATAATACAGAACTTCGCCTGGACGTGGAGAAGATCAAAAAGAAACTCGATAACCAAGATAAGAATATGGAAATAGTGTTTCGATACCTGGATGAGCTTCTTGAGAAAAAAGAAAACCCGAAGCCAAGAACACAAATTGGTTATAAGCTTTCTAAAAAGAAATAATTATTAAGCGACACATTAACAACTCCGTCAAATGCTACACTTTGCAAAAATAAAAACCCGCTTCTAGAAGCGGGTTTTAACTTATAATTAAAAGTTAGTTTATTCCTGTATCACTAATCGCGATGTAAAGGTAGATTCGCCTGCGTTTACTTTTACAATATACATACCTGTTGCTAAATTTAAGTTCGACACCGTAATAACTCCTGCGGCAATTTCTGCTTTCGAAACAACCATCACTTGTTTCCCTAAAACATCCGTAACCGTAACATTCGCTGTTGCTTCATTACTTTCAATTTTTACGGAAAACGCGTTTTTTGCCGGGTTAGGATATATGATAGCAGTACCATGGTTTTGATATTCCACTATACCAACGTTACCGTTTACCTGGTCTTTAAAACGCTGCGTAAATTCTTGGAAGTATAAATTAGCAATCGTAGCATCATGCACAATCACCGTATTCTCGTCATTTTTTTGATCTCCCGCATTCGACCAGTTATGTGAACC
The DNA here is from genome assembly GCA_038222995.1 of Bacteroidia bacterium. Taxonomy (GTDB): domain Bacteria; phylum Bacteroidota; class Bacteroidia; order B-17B0; family Aurantibacillaceae; genus UBA4416. The sequence continues at coordinate 10,193 of JBBRHI010000029.1, forward strand.
GGTTAATAAGGCAGGGTCAGACGAAACGTTAGACTGGTCTACAATTAAATACTTATGATGAAACAACCAGCTATATTGATTTATTTTTAAGTTAGCGGAAGTCATTGGCGTTTTCATAATAAAAAATGCTGAACTTGCAGAAGCCGTATCATTTAATATACCTTTAGCGGTAAGTGAATTGGCAGTAATTTGAGCCGAAATTTTATTGGCAATATCAGTGCGAGTAATTAATAATTGTCCGAAATACAAATCGCTGTTAGCAGTTCCTATAGTAGCTAAAATATGAGAGTTAGTTCCGTCCGACGGACTGAAATAACTTTCTACACGTTTTCCGTTTACAACGTATTCGTGCGGCGTATTATCTGTTTTAAATTGCCCGAATTTTGCAGTAGTTGAGTTAGGGCTTGATACAATGCTACTGTCTCCCCACATTTCATCAAACTCAAGTTTGTATCCTCGTGCCATTGATTGATCCTGGAAAATAATCACGTTATTGGCATCGGTTGTTAACTGTTGATTAGTCCAGTTGGTAGATCCTGTCCACACAATCGCATCATTAGGATTAGATCGGTTAGCATCAATAATCACAAATTTATTATGCATAATTGTGTACCCTGCTCCTTGCGGACTCGCCACATATTTAATCCCCGTATTAAGAGAACCTGTGCCGCTTATAGATGTAGAACCATCATAAATTAAACGCACCTTAACTCCCCTTGCGTATGCCGCGTTTAAAGCATTGGTAATTTTACTGCCGTTGGTTGAATTATCCCAACTGTAAATAGTAAGTTCAATAGTACTTTTTGCCCGGCCTATATAAGCCGCTAATGAATCGGCTATTGCCGGGTTATAATAAGCATTACTGCCTGAAGCAGCCGTATTATCAACCGTTCTATTAAAATAAACTTTAATAGTACCCGATGAATTTGACTTTGTACAGAACACTTTAACGCCCGATGAATCAGTATCGATACCGCTTGTTGAATAAACTTTTGCATAATAAATAGTTGCCGGCGAAGCTCCCGTAATTGCTACAGAAGGTGTAGCTGACGAACCGGCCCCCGATAAAGTACCTAATTCTAAGTTAGGCGTTTTACCGTATTTAATGTAATAGGTTCCTGCAATGTTGGTTGTCCAGTTTACAGTAAACCCTGCGGTAGATATATTTGTTGGAAAAGGTACGCTTGTCAGGTAAATACTTGAGCTGTTTATCAAATCGTTTTGATCTCTTAACAATAACTGATAGCCCGTTGTACAGCCCGACGCAGGCGTATAACAAAATTGAGAACCGATACCTATCACACTTACACTGTTAAAAGGAATCACCGTTCCCACTAAATTGCTGGTAGCAGAAATCCGTATTTCAGCGGTTTGTCCGCCCGATGTAATGGTGTAATTTGTATTGCCCGTAAAGGCAGTTCCCGGGCTTGATATCGTACAATTATTTATTCTGATAAGGCGCCCTTCATACGTTTCATTAAAAGCGCTCGGCGTAATAACAATAGGCGCAGGCATATTACCCGGCGGTGTTATTACCGTAAAAGTTGTAGGAGTAATTTCAAATAAATTATTGTAGCTTGTTAACGTTCCGTTGGCCACTATGGAATCCCCGCGGTTTATAGACGTAAGATTACTGCCGTAAATAGCAATACCCGCTACACCATCCTGTAAATAACGAATAGAACCCAATTCGGATCCGTTAATTACTTTTCCTCTTACGGAAACATTACTGCCAACAGCTGCAGCCCTTGCAGTTGTGATGCTTTGTGCGTTTACATTAATTACTGCTGATGTAAATAATAAGCTTACGATAATTTTTTTCATGGAATCATATATTTAAGTTTCTGCTAATGAGCAGGCCGACAAAAATATAAC